>NZ_JBDGLI010000011.1:0-254779 GCF_057655955.1 Pseudomonas sp. Soil_N_39 | reverse complement strand
CCCCAGGCGGCGATGCCGACCTTGAGCGCGTAGAACAGGATGCTGAAGACCACGAACAGGAACAACACCGTCAGCGTCGCGTTGGTGTAGGCGTTGAACACCACGTGCTGCATCTGCTCGATGCTCTTGGCCGGGGCCAGGATCTGGCCGGCGGCCAGGGCATCGTTGTATTTGCGCGCCAGGGCCAAAAAGCCGATCGCCGGGTTGGCGTCGAACAGCTTGATCAGGCCCGCCGTGGTGGTGCAGATCAGCAGCCAGGCCGCCGGCAGCAGCGTGACCCAGACGTAGCGCTGGCGCTTCATCTTGATCAGTACCACGGTGGCGAGCATCAGGGCGATACCGGCCAGCATCTGGTTGGAGATGCCGAACAGCGGCCACAAGGTGTTGATGCCGCCCAGCGGATCGATCACGCCCTGGTACAACAAGTAACCCCACAGCGCCACGCAGCCGGCGGTGGCGATCAGGTTGGCGGTCCAGGATTCGGTGCGCTTGAGCGCCGGCACGAACGAGCCGAGCAGATCCTGGAGCATGAACCGCCCGGCACGGGTACCGGCGTCCACGGCGGTGAGGATGAACAGCGCTTCGAACAGGATCGCGAAGTGGTACCAGAACGCCATGGTGTTCTCACCCGGCAGCACCGAGTGCAGGATCTGCGCGATACCCACCGCCAGGGTCGGCGCACCGCCGGCACGGGCCAGCACGGTGGTCTCGCCGATGTCCTTGGCCACCGCTTGCAGCGCTTCGGGGGTGATTGCAAAACCCCAGCTGCTGACGGTCTGCGCCACGGCCACCACGTCACCGCCGACGATCGCCGCCGGGCTGTTCATGGCGAAGTACACGCCCGGCTCGATCACCGATGCGGCAACCATCGCCATGATCGCCACGAAGGACTCCATCAGCATGCCGCCGTAACCGATGTAGCGGGCGTTGGTTTCGTTATCCAGCAGCTTGGGCGTGGTGCCCGAGGAAATCAGCGCATGGAAACCCGAGACCGCGCCGCAGGCAATGGTGATGAACAGGAACGGGAACAGCCCGCCCTTCCACACAGGTCCCGTGCCGTCGGTGAACTGGGTCAGCGCCGGCATTTTCAGCTCGGGCATGGTGACCAGGATGCCGATCGCCAGGGCGACGATGGTGCCGATTTTCAAGAATGTCGACAGGTAGTCCCGCGGCGCCAGGATCAGCCACACCGGCAGTACCGCCGCGACGAAACCGTAGCCGATCAGCATCCAGGTGATCTGGATCCCGGTGAAGGTGAAGGCCTTGGCCCAGACCGGGTCAGCGGCGATCTGCCCGCCCAGCCAGATCGAGCCCAGCAGCAACAGCACGCCGATGATCGAGATTTCACCGATGCGGCCCGGGCGGATGTAGCGCATGTAGATGCCCATGAACATCGCGATCGGGATGGTCGCCATCACCGTGAAGATCCCCCACGGGCTCTCGGCCAGGGCCTTGACCACGATCAGCGCCAGCACCGCGAGGATGATGATCATGATCAGGAAGCAGCCGAACAGAGCGATGGTGCCGGGGATGCGGCCCATTTCCTCGCGCACCATGTCGCCCAGGGAGCGACCGTTGCGGCGAGTGGACAGGAACAGGACCATGAAGTCCTGCACCGCACCGGCCAGCACCACGCCGGCGATCAGCCAGAGCGTGCCGGGCAAATAGCCCATCTGCGCCGCCAGCACCGGCCCGACCAGCGGCCCCGCGCCGGCAATGGCCGCGAAGTGGTGGCCGAAGAGAATGTGTTTGTTGGTCGGGACATAGTCCAGGCCATCGTTGTTGAGCACGGCGGGGGTGGCCCGACGCGCATCGAGTTGCATCACGTTGTTGGCGATGAAGAGGCTGTAGTAGCGGTAGGCGACCAGGTAGATGGCCACGGCGGCGACGACGATCCAGAGGGCGTTGATCGCCTCACCTCGGCGCAAGGCCACGACGCCCAGGGCGCACGCTCCTAAGACGGCCAGCAGTAGCCAGGGTAGATGGCGCAGCAGGCTATTATTGTTTTTCATTTTTATATTCCAGCCAGGGTGGACAAGAAAGATAGCCACAGGAGTTTAGCGCTAACCTGGACAAAGGCCATACTCGACATTCGTCTGTCTGTTGCCGAACGGTGACGAGGCCCCCTCAGTAGGGTCTATAGTCAATGAATCTTTAGAGGGGATGCGTCATGAGTGAACGTCGCCGCTTCGTGCGAATTGAATTCCATGCCAGGATCGACCTGAGCCAGGGCCCGTTCATCTGGCCGGTGGAGCTGCTGGATCTGTCCCTCAAGGGACTGCTGATCCAGAAGCCCGAGCCCTGGCTTGGCGATATCAAACAGCCCTTCATAGCCGATATTCATTTGAGCCCTGAGGCTGAAATCAAAATGGAAGTTCGGTTGACTCATGATGACCATGGTCACCTGGGTTTCGTTTGTGAACGCATCGATCAGGAGTCCATCGCACACTTGCGCCGATTGGTGGATCTCAATCGGGACGATCATGATGAAGGGGTGCTGGAGCGGGAGTTGGCGGCGTTGATTCATCTCTGAGCTACCCCGCCCCTTGGCACGGGGATCCATGTGGGAGCAAGGCTTGCCCGCGATGGCTGCGATGCGGTCCTTCAAAATCGAGTCGCCTGCATCGCGAGCAAGCTTTGCTCCCACATACATTTCTTCCGCAATGGCCAGTGTTATTCGAACAACGCATCCAACGCCTGTTCCAGACGGGTCACCGCGATAATCTGCAACCCCGCCGGCGCTTCCTTCGGCGCGTTGCCCTTGGGCACGATGGCGCGTTTGAAGCCGTGCTTGGCCGCCTCCTTGAGCCGCTCCTGCCCGCTGGGCACCGGTCGCACTTCCCCCGACAGCCCCACTTCACCGAACACCAGCAAATCATGGGGCAGCGGCCGGTTGCGCAGGCTGGACATGACCGCCGCCATCAAGGCCAGGTCGGACGCGGTCTCCAGTACCTTGACCCCGCCCACGACATTGAGGAACACGTCTTGGTCGTGAGTCGGAATCCCGCCGTGTCGATGCAACACCGCCAGCAGCATCGCCAGCCGATTCTGATCCAGGCCCAGGGTGACCCGCCGTGGGTTCGCCAAGTGGCTGTCGTCCACCAATGCTTGCACCTCGACCAACATCGGGCGGGTCCCTTCCCACGTTGCCATGACCACACTGCCCGGGACTTCTTCCTGAGCACGCGTGAGAAAGATCGCCGAAGGGTTGGAGACTTCTTTCAGGCCCCTGTCGGTCATGCCGAACACACCCAATTCGTTGACGGCACCAAAGCGGTTCTTCACTGCCCGCAGCAAACGCAGGCGGCCATCGGATTCGCCTTCGAAATACAACACGGTATCGACCATGTGCTCCAATACCCGCGGCCCCGCCAACGCACCTTCCTTGGTGACGTGGCCCACCAGGAAAATCGCCGTGCCGCTCTGTTTGGCGTAGCGCACCAGCAACGCCGCGCTTTCACGCACCTGGGACACACCGCCCGGGGCCGATTGCAGTTGTTCGGTGAAAATCGTCTGGATCGAGTCGATCACCATCACCTTGGGTTTTTCCAGGCGCGCCGTGGCGATGATGGTTTCGATGCAGGTCTCGGTCATGACCCGCAATTGGTCCTGGGGCAAGCCCAGGCGCCGGGCACGCATCGCGACCTGTTGCTGGGACTCTTCGCCAGTGACGTACAACGCCGGCATGCGGGTGGCAAGGTTGCACAAGGTTTGCAGCAAGATGGTGGATTTGCCGATGCCCGGGTCCCCGCCGATCAGCACCACCGAGCCGTCCACCAGGCCGCCACCCAGCACGCGGTCCAGTTCCCCGGACGCAGTGGAAAATCGCGGGATTTCTTCAACGCTGACTTCGGCCAGGGTCTTGATCTGCGCCTGCTGACCGGCCCAGCCCGTGCGCCCGGTGGGGGCCGCCGCGCCGCCGCTTTCCACCATGGTTTCGGTCAGGGTGTTCCAGGCCCCGCATTCGCTGCATTGGCCGGCCCATTTGGGAAAGGTCGAGCCGCACTCGGTGCAGCCGTACATGCGCTTTGCCTTGGCCATCTGAACTCCGGGGTCAAAACCGCGATGATAGCCCAGCCAAGGTTCACTGAGGGGCCGGCATTCTGATTTCGCCCTTCGCCAGATCCGCCGCGGTATTGCCCAACGGGTCCCTGGCCTCCAAGTCGGCGCCCTTGGCTTTCAGGGCATCGAGCAACTCGCCACGCTTGAACAGCCCGGCATACATCGCGGCGGTTTGCCCGGCACCGTTGCGTTGGTCCGGACTGCAATCGGTGGACAGCAAACGACGGGCAATCTGCACTTCGCCCTTGAAAATCGCTCCCATCAACGCCGTGTTGCCGCGTTTATCCTGGGCACAGGCATCGGCCCCGGCAACCAGCAACCGCTCCACCGCCGGTCCGTGGCCGTGATAAGCCGCCAGAATCAGGGCGGTGTAGCCCTTCTCATCCCGGGTATCCAGCGAATAACCGGCCTCGATAAAAGTATCGAGCATCGGCACATCGCCCCGGCGAGCGGCGTCGAAATAATAGGTTTGCAGCTGTTCCTGTACCGCCGCCGGTTCAGTGGGTATTGGCTGATCGGCCAATACGCCGGCTGACCAGGCGACAAGCATCGATAAAAGGAGTTTACCCATCGTGACGTATCCTCTGGCACATGACTGTGGGGGCAGGTTTGTGGGAGCAAGGCTTGCCCGCGATGCAGTCGACTCCGTCTGGTTTCAGACCCCAGTGCCTGCCTCGCGAGCAAGCTTTGCTCCCACAGCTCATGCACCTGCCAAGCTGTGGATCAGTCGCTCAGTTTTTCCGCCAGCGCCTTGACCCGGGCCAGGTCGCCCTTGGCGACTCGGGCCACGCCAGTGCCGTATTCAGGATCGGCCTTGTAGAGGAACGACAGGATGATGTGCTTGCTCTCGTCATCAGTGGTCGCCAACGAGCCACCGAAACTTTCGATCAAGTCATCACGTTCTTTCTTACTGAACGAACGATACAAATCACCGGCCTGCTTGAAGTTCTGCTCGCGCTGGATTTTCGCCTGCTGGGTGCTGCCGCTCAGCGCGGTCTGGCTGTAGCGGGCCGCTTGCAGTTCTTCACGCGGCGTCAGGCGGCTCGGCTGATAGTTCACCCCGGTGCTGGTGCTGCCTGGGTTCATCGCACCGTCCTGGTTACCGTTGTTCACCGCCACCTTGGGGGCGTTGATCGGCAGTTGCAGGGCATTGGCGCCCAGGCGGTACATCTGCGTATCGGCGTAGGAAAACACCCGTCCCTGAAGCAGACGATCCTCGGAGGGCTCGATGCCTGGCACCAGATTGGCCGGCGCCATCGCCACCTGCTCGGTTTCCTGGAAGACGTTCGCCGGATTACGGTTCAAGACCATTTGCCCAACTTTTCGCTCAGGCACACCCGGCCAGATCTTGGTCGCGTCCAATGGGTCGAAGTCGAACTTGGCAAGGTCCTCTGGTTTGAGCACCTGGACGTACAAGTCCCACTTTGGAAAGTCGCCCTTATTAATATGACTCACCAGATCGTTTGTCATATGGCTGTAATCTTGACCCTGAACTTTCACAACTTCTTTCGGATCGAGATTTTTCAAACCCTGCAAACTTTTCCAATGAAACTTCACGTAATGAACTTCACCCTTGGCGTTAATCAGCTTGTAGGCATGCACACCGTTACCGTCCATTTCACGGTAACTGGCCGGTGTGCCGGAGTTGGAATACAACTCGGTCAGAGTGCGGGTCGACTCTGGAACATGGGAGAAGAAATCGAAACGGCGTGAATCATCGTCCAGGTTGGTCCGCGGATCGGGTTTGAAAGCGTGGACCATGTCCGGAAACTTGATGGCATCACGAATGAAGAAAGTCGGGAAGTTGTTGCCCACCAAGTCCCAGTTACCGTCGGCGGTGTAGAACTTCGTGGCGAAGCCACGGGGGTCGCGCAGGGTTTCCGGCGAATGATTACCGTGCACCACGGCCGAAAAACGCACGAACACCGGGGTGGCCTGGCCTGCGGCAAAGACCTTGGCCTTGGTCAGGTCGCTGAGATCGTCGGACACCGTGAATGTGCCGTGGGCACCGGTACCACGGGCATGCACCACGCGCTCGGGGATGCGTTCACGATCGAAGCGCTGGAGCTTCTGAATCAACTGCACGTCTTGCAACAGGGTCGGACCGTTGGGACCTGCCGTCTGCGAATTCTGGTTATCGCCGACCGCCGCACCGTTGTCCCGGGTCAGGGTGGCCGCGTTGACAGACAAGGATAGGAGGCTCGCGGTCAACACAAAAAGAGCGCGGCGGTGGGAATAAGCCCCGAGGCCGAGGGAAGTGTTCATAGGCATGTTCCTCTGATGTTATAGAGCGCATCCATGTGCGCCATCCAGAGGCTAGTGCCGGAAAAAGGAAAACCTAAATAGAAATGCCGTACCGTGCCGATAGAAAAAACGTTATAGGGCGTGCGAGCGAAACCGCGTATCACGCGCGATTGATGGCACTTTGTAAACTTTTCATCCGAGCCCCGGTCGATAACTGAAGCTTTGTAAGCAGGCGTTTCGAGCAGGACTCGTTGGTCTGATTTACACTGCCACTCATCTTTCATCTGTTACAAGGAATAACTCATGGGCGTGCTAAGCGAGTTCAAGGCCTTCGCGGTCAAAGGCAATGTCGTCGACATGGCCGTCGGGATCATCATCGGTGCCGCTTTCGGCAAAATCGTTTCGTCCTTCGTGGGAGACGTGGTCATGCCGCCGATCGGCCTGCTGATCGGTGGCGTGGATTTCAGTGACCTGGCCATCACCCTCAAGGCCGCCCAGGGTGATGCGCCTGCCGTGGTACTGGCCTACGGTAAATTCATCCAGAGCACCATCGACTTCATCATCGTGGCGTTCGCCATTTTCATGGGCGTCAAGGCCATCAACCGCCTCAAGCGTGAAGAAGCCGTAGCCCCCAGCGCGCCCCCGGTTCCGACCAAGGAAGAGCTGTTGCTGGGTGAGATTCGCGACCTGCTCAAGGCTCAGAACGAGCGGCCCTGAACCGATCAGTCACTGCCACCCCCTGTGGCGAGGGGATTTATCCCCGCTGGCTGCGAAGCGGCCCTAAAACCTAACATCACGGCTCTCTGGTAGATGAGGTCGACAGTACTGGGGGCCGCTTCGCAGCCCAACGGGGATAAATCCCCTCGCCACACTGATCGACATCAGCCCTACCAGTAGTTTTCCACCGCCACCTGGCCCGGACGACGGGTCAGGCTCAGTTGCAACCCCCTGGCCTTGAGCAGCGTGCGCGTGTCGTCGATCATTTGCGGGTTGCCGCACAGCATCACCCGCGAATGCTCAGGCGTCAGCGCTACGCCTGCCGCGCGCTCCAACTCGCCGTTGTCGATCAACGTGGTAATCCGCCCACTGAGCGCCCCTGGGTGCTGCTCACGGGTGACGGTCGCAATGAAACGAAACTTGTGCGCGTACTCGGCCAGGTAGTCGCGCTGGGGCAGTTCCTTGATCAGGTCCTGATACGCCAGTTCTCGCGCCTCACGCACGCTGTACACCAGGATGATCCGCTCGAATTTTTCCCAAACCTCGAAATCCTGGAGGATCGAAAGAAACGGTGCCACGCCGGTCCCCGTGGACAGCAACCACAAATCCCGACCATCGACGAAGCGGTCCAACGTCAGGTAGCCAAAAGCCTGGCGTTCCACCAACAGTTCGTCACCCGGCTGCAAGCGGCTGAGTTCGCTGGTGAACTCGCCATCGGGCACTACGATGGAAAAGAATTCGAGGAACTCGTCGAACGGCGACGACACCATGGAGTACGCCCGCCAGACGGTGGTGCCGTCCGCCTTGGCGACGCCCAGTCGGGCAAACTGACCCGCCCGGAAACGAAAGCCGCGATCCCGGGTCGTGCGCAATGTAAACAAATGAGACGTCACGGGCTGGACATCGAGCAAGGTTTGGCGGGTGAACTTCTCTGCGCTGTCGGTCATGAGCCACTCCTAGGGGACAAGACATGCAGTGTCCCGCAAAGTGGGCGTCTTCACCACCGACAGCAAGTAATGGCATTTTAGCTACAATTGCCACCGCCACCTCCAAATCCTTTACCAAACTTGTACAAAGTTATATTCATGTAAAACATACCAAATAAAATATCCACTCCTTTAAATATTTCCAAATGTAAGCAACTAAAAAAATTCACTACAAGTTAAGAATAGTCCTACACTAAAATTTCGCATCATGGATTGGATCCGCATGGACGAATCAAACCCAGGAGAAAGCGATGGACAGGTGGAGAGACTTGTTGCTGAGGAAGTTATCCTGTGAAAAAGACCTGCAGACGGCCTATCGTCTGGTACTTAATTTCTTTAACAATCAGGGATTTGAATATTGTGCATTCGGAGCCTATCTCGGAAGCCCCGACAAGCACACCAGCAAGGTGAACCTGAATAACTACCCTTATGGATGGGACCGTCTTTATGAACAAAACGGTTATGCGTCGAACGATCCATTAGTAGCACATTGCAATCAATCATCGCTCCCTATCATGTGGGATGAGACTGTTTTCGCTCAGGCCCCCAAGTTATGGCGAGAACTTAATCGACAGGGACTCAAGTACGGCTGGACCCAGGCCGTTCATGACGACCAAGGGGCACAGTGCAGTCTGTTCAGCCTCGCACGAACCCATTGTCCCATTGATATCGAGGAACACTATGGCAATCTTGGCTATGCCATCTTCGCCAGTCAAAAGCTGCACGCGCTCGCCAGCAAAAAACTGTCTGACGCCGTCGCAGTGAAGCAGAACTACCACTTGTCCCCGAGAGAAATCGAAGTATTGAGGTGGTCAGCCGAAGGCAAGACGGCGTCGGAAGTGGGCAGGATTCTCTGCCTTTCCGAACGAACCGTGAATTTCCATGTGTGCAGTTGCATGCGAAAACTGAACGTCAGCAATAAAATTTCGGCGGTGGCCAAGGCAGCCCAAATCCATGTGATTTGAACAGTAGAGAGGCATTGCCGAGCTGAAAAACCCGCGAGTAATGTGCAACAAAAAAACGTACCATTTACGGTTCCTCTTGAATGATGCCGCTTTTTACACGCGACGCCGTTCATTCAGGCGGTCCCGCACAGACACCTACCTCCAGGCAGCGGGACATTCGTTGATCTCCAGAGTCCCCAGCCATGCCCCTGCTTGACAGCCCTTTCGCCGAACTCGACCTGATCCGCCAACCCGAACAGCAGAACGAGCCGCTGCAAGCCTTCGATGCGGCCGATGAATACCTGCTCGCGTACCTGGCCGAACAACAACCGGCCGCGCAGACTCGGGTCCTGGTACTCAATGACGGCTTCGGCGCCCTGGCCGCCAGCCTGGCCGGCAACGTCCTGGTGACCAGCAGCGGTGATTCCTTCCTGGCCTTGCAGGCACTGGAGAAAAACCTGGTGCGCAATGGCCGGCCCTTCGATGCCGTGCCGACGTTGCCCGCCAGCGAACCGTTGACCGGCCCGTTCGATCGCGTGTTGATCAAAGTACCGAAAACCCTGGCCCTGCTGGAGGAACAGCTGATTCGCCTGCAAGGCCAACTGGCGCCGGGCGCCGAGGTGATCGCCGGGGCCATGATCAAGCACCTGCCCCGTGCCGCCGGCGACTTGCTGGAGCGTTACATCGGCCCGGTGCAGGCCTCCCTGGCGGTGAAAAAAGCGCGGCTGTTGATCGCCACGCCACCCACCTCTTCCCCCGGCATCGCGCCAACCGTGTCGCCCTACCCCACGCGCTACTGGCTGGACGAGCCAAAGATCGAGCTGCTCAACCATGCCAACGTGTTCTGCCGCGAAGGCCTGGACATCGGCACCCGCGCATTCCTGCCACACCTGCCGAAAAACCTCGGCACAGCGCGGGTAGCGGACCTGGGCTGCGGCAACGGCGTGCTGGCCATCGCCAGTGCCCTGCAAAACCCCGAGGCTCGCTACACCCTGGTGGACGAGTCGTATATGGCCGTGCAATCGGCCGCCGAGAACTGGCGTGCGGCCTTCGGCGAGCGTGAAGTGACGATCCGGGCGGGTGATGGCCTGGCCGGGCAAGAAGCGCAGTCACTGGATGTGGTGTTGTGCAACCCGCCCTTTCACCAGCAGCAAGTGGTGGGCGACTTCCTCGCCTGGCGGATGTTCCAGCAGGCTCGCGAAGCGTTGGTGGTAGGCGGCGCGCTGTACATCGTCGGCAACCGGCACCTGGGCTACCACAGCAAACTGGCGCGGTTGTTCCGGGGCGTCGAGCAAGTAGCCGCCACGCCGAAATTCGTGATTCTCAAAGCCCGCAAATAAATCGCTCCCTGTGGGAGCAAAGCTTGCTCGCGATGCAAGCACCTCGGTTTCTGCGAGACCGCGTCGCCCCATCGCGGGCAAGCCTCGCTCCCACAGGAAATCAGTGGGTGGTCAGCCCCGCGGCATTCATGAACATCCGCATCAGGCTGGCAACGATGAACAACGCCAGCACACTGCCAGTCCAAATCAGCGCCAGCCAGCCGAGCCGCTGCCAGAGCGGCTTGCGTTCGGCGGCCTCGATGTCTTTCAAGTCAGGTTTGGCCATGCTCGCGCCCTCAATGGTAGCCGTCGTCATGGGTCACCTTGCCGCGGAACACGTAGTAGCTCCAGAAGGTGTACACCAGGATCAACGGAATGATGAACAGCGTGCCCACCAGCATGAAGCCTTGGCTCTGGGGCGGTGACGAGGCGTCCCAGATCGAAATGGACGGCGGCACGATGTTCGGCCACAGGCTGATACCCAAGCCGCTGTAGCCGAGGAAGATCAGCACCAGGGTCAGGATGAAAGGCGTGTAGTTGGCGTTGCGCGCCACCGCGCGGAACAAACCGTACATGGTCACCAGCACCAGGATCGGCACCGGCAGGAACCAGAACAGGTTCGGCAACGTAAACCAGCGGGCCGCGATGTCCGCGTGGGCCAGCGGCGTCCAGATGCTGACGATACCGATCACGGCCAGCACCACGAACGCCAGTGGCCGGGCCAGGTCATGCATCTGCTCTTGCAACTTGCCCTCGGTCTTCATGATCAGCCAGGTGCAGCCGAGCAACGCGTAGGCGGCGATCAACGCCAGGCCACAGAACACCGTGAACGGCGTGAACCAGTCCAGGGAGCCGCCGGCGAACTGCCGATTGACCACCTCGAAGCCGTCGATGAACGCCCCCAGCGCCACGCCCTGGAAGAAGGTGGCCGTCAGCGAGCCGCCAATGAATGCCTTGTCCCAGAGGTGGCGCTTCTCAGCCTTGGCCTTGAAGCGGAACTCGAAGGCCACGCCGCGGAAGATCAGGCCGATGAGCATCAGGATCAACGGCAGGTACAGCGCCGAAAGCACCACCGAGTAGGCCAGCGGAAACGCCCCGAACAGCCCGGCACCGCCCAGCACCAGCCAGGTTTCGTTACCGTCCCAGACCGGCGCCACGGTGTTCATCATTACGTCACGGTCACGCTCGCCCTTGACGAAGGGGAAGAGGATGCCAATCCCCAGGTCGAAGCCGTCCATGATCACGTACATCATGATGCCGAAGATGATGACCACGGCCCAGATCAGCGGAAGATCAATACCCATGATTCAATTCCCCTTGTTCGAGCGGTCGGTTTTATCCACGCCTTCGCCGTCATCGGCGGCCGACAATGGCCGGGCCGGCGTCCGTTTCTGGCCCGGGCCACCGTCGCTCGGCTCGGCTTCGTGGGCCTCCGGCCCCTTGCGCACCAGGCGCATCATGTAGCTCAAGCCTGCGCCGAACAGCGCGAAATACACCACGACGAACAGCACCAGGGTAATGCTCATCTGGGCGAAGCTGTGGCCGGACGAAGCATCGGCCGTGCGCATCAAGCCATAGACCACCCAGGGCTGGCGGCCGATCTCCGTGGTAAACCAGCCGGCCAGGATCGCAACCAGGCCGGACGGCCCCATCCATAGCACCATGTAGAGGAATGGCCTGGATTGATAGATCCGATCGTTGCGGCGCAGCCACAGGCTGCACAGCCCAGTGAAAATCATCAGCAAGCCGAGGCCGACCATGACCCGGAACGACCAGAACACAATGGTCGAGTTCGGTCGATCCTCAGGCGGGAACTCCTTGAGGGCCGGCACCTGCTTGTCCAGACTGTGGGTCAGGATCAGGCTGCCCAGGTAGGGAATTTCCACGGCGTATTTGGTTTTTTCCGCTTGCATGTCGGGCCAGCCGAACAGGATCAACGGCGTCGGCTCATTGCCGACGTTTTCCCAATGGCCCTCGATGGCGGCGATTTTCGCCGGTTGGTGCTTGAGGGTGTTCAGGCCATGAAAGTCGCCGATGACCGCTTGTATCGGCGCCACCAGCAAGGCCATCCACATCGCCATCGACAGCATCCGGCGGATGGCCGGGGTATCGCGGCCGCGCAGCAAATGCCAGGCCGCCGACGAGCCGACGAAGAACGCCGTGGCGACAAACGCCGCGGTGGACATGTGCAGCAATCGATAAGGAAACGAAGGGTTGAACACCACCGCCAGCCAGTCCACCGGGATCACCCGGCCGTCGATGATTTCGTAGCCCTGGGGGGTCTGCATCCAGCTGTTGGAGGACAGGATCCAGAAGGTCGAGATCAGGGTGCCGATCGCCACCATGACCGTGGAAAAGAAATGCAGGCCGCGGCCGACGCGATTCCAGCCAAACAGCATCACGCCCAGGAAACCCGCTTCAAGGAAGAACGCCGTGAGCACCTCGTAGGTCAGCAGGGGCCCGGTCACCGCACCGGCGAAATCCGAAAAGCGGCTCCAGTTGGTCCCGAACTGATAGGCCATGACCAACCCCGATACCACCCCCATGCCGAAGTTGACGGCAAAGATCTTCGACCAGAAGTGGTACAGGTCACGGTAGGTGTCATCGCGGGTCTTGAGCCACAGGCCCTCGAGTACCGCCAGGTAACTCGCCAGGCCGATGGTGATGGCCGGGAACAGGATGTGGAACGAGATCGTGAACGCGAACTGGATTCGGGCGAGATCGAGCGCCTCCAAACCGAACATAAGTCTTCCTCTGTCAGGTAAAACCGGCTGCGGGCGGGGCTTGCATCAACCCCCAGGGATATGGAGTGCGATGCTTTTCAAATCGTTCTTTTTATAACCGTCACAACGCAGGACTCTGGCCGGATGGCCGCCAGCCCAACGCCCCTGAGGGTATTGACCTGGATCAAGCAATGCTCAAAGAGTAGTCGCAATATGGCCGATGGACGGCGTGGTCTTTTGTCGCGTGGCAGGTTGTCTCAGTGCTGGCTGAAGCGAGGATGTGTGGGAGCAAGGCTTTGTGGGAGCAAGGCTTGCCCGCGATACAGGCAACGCGGTCTTTCAGAAATCGAGTCGCGTCCATCGCGGGCAAGCCTTGCTCCCACAGAGGGATAAAATCCCCTTGCCACAAAAAAGTGCAATGTGTGAAAGATCGATGTTTGGCTAACTATTTTTCCACTCACCGCAACTTCCTGTTACAGCACGGTGCTAATCTCGTGGCCTTCATCACCGGACCCGTCATAGATGCCCAGCCAAGCACCGCTGCTGCTCCGTCACCATCGTCCCTTCATCGCCTTCTGGCTGGCCCGGATATTCACCGCCAGCGGCTTCCAGATGCTCACCGTGGCCATCGGCTGGAACCTCTATCAACTGACCGGCAATGTCCTGGACCTGGGCCTGGTGGGCTTGGTGGAATTTGCCCCGCGCGTGCTGTTCATGCTCCACACCGGGCATGTGGCGGACCGCTATGACCGGCGCAAGGTCGCGGCGATTTGCCAGTCATTGCAGGCCATGATTGCCCTGGCGCTGGCGATTGGCAGCGCCACCGACAATGTCACACGGGAAATGATCTTCATCCTCGCCTTCCTGCTGGGCGCCGCCCGCTCCTTCGAAATGCCGACCACCCAAGCGTTGCTGCCGAGCATCGTGCCATCTGCGCTGTTTCCCCGGGCCGTGGCCGCCGCGCAATCGGCCCAGCAATCGGCCACCATCGTCGCCCCCGCGCTCGGCGGCCTGCTCTACGCCTTCGGCAGCACCTGGGTCTACGGGCCGACCGTGCTGCTCTACATCATCGCCTGCTGCCTGATGCTCAACCTGCCCGCCCGGCAGACGCCGCTGAACAAAGGCAAGGCGACGCTGGATTCGTTGCTGGCCGGGATTCGCTTCATCCGCAGTCGCCCGGACATTCTCGGGGCGATCTCCCTGGACCTGTTCGCGGTGTTGCTCGGCGGCGCGACGGCGCTGCTGCCGGTGTTCGCCAAGGACATCCTGCTCACCGGCCCCTGGGGCCTGGGCCTGTTGCGTTCGGCACCGGCGGTCGGGGCCCTGCTGATGTCGCTGTGGCTGGCGCGGTTTGCCGTGGAGCGCAAGGTCGGCCGGGTGATGTTCACCGCAGTGGGCGTGTTCGGCGTCGCCACCATCGCCTTCGGCCTCTCCACCTCGTTCTGGTTTTCCCTGGCGGTGCTGGTGGTGTTGGGGGCGGCAGACATGATCAGCATGGTGATCCGAGCCTCGTTCGTGCAACTGGAAACCCCGGATGAGATGCGCGGCCGGGTCAGCGCGGTGAACGGGCTGTTCATCGGCGCTTCGAACCAGTTGGGCGAATTCGAATCCGGCCTCACCGCCCACTGGTTCGGCACCGTGCCGGCGGTGGTCATGGGCGGTGTGGGCACGCTGCTGGTGACCGGGACCTGGATCAAGCTGTTCCCAACCCTGGCCAACCGCGACCGGATGCACGAACCGGTGGACGAAGCGAAAGCCTAGTGGCCTGTACGGTTAATTCGAGTACTCGAATTAGCCACACAGGCCACTAGATTAACTTGTCGAGGGTGATGGGGAAGTCCCGCACCCGCTTGCCGGTGGCGTGATAAATCGCATTGGCCACCGCTGCTGCCACCCCGACGACGCCGATCTCACCCACGCCCTTGGACCCGAGTGCATTGACGATCGCGTCCTGTTCTTCGACGAAAATCACCTCGATGTCTCCGATGTCGGCATTGACCGGCAGGTGATACTCCGCCAGGTTGTGATTCATGTGGCGCCCCAGGGCGTGATCGGTCAGGGTTTCTTCGTGCAGGGCCATGCCGACGCCCCACACCACGCCGCCGAGAATCTGGCTGCGGGCGGTTTTCGGGTTGACGACCCGGCCGGCGGCGATGGCGCTGACCACTCGGTTGACCTTCACCGTCCCCAAGTCCTCGTCCACCCATACCTCGACAAACACCGCCGAGTGAGTGGCCGTGGCGTAAGCCTGGCGTTTTGCATCCGGCTCGGCGGTGACCTGGGCCTGCAACGGTGTCTCGCCACTTTTTTGCGCCAGCTCCGCTAACGCGACGCTCGCTTCGCCCAGCCGCAGTTGGCCATCGACAAACGTCACTTGCTCAAGGGTCGCGCCACTGAAGGCCGGGCAGGCCTGGCGAGCCACGGCCAGGAGCTTTTCCTTCAATGCTTCACAGGCCTGCTGCACGGCCGTGCCCACCGACGAGACGGTGAACGAACCACCCTGCAACGGCGCGGTTGGCAACGACGAATCCCCCAGGATAAACGCGACGTTCTCAAGGGAAACGCCTGAAGCCTCGGCGGCGATCTGGGTCATGACCGTGTAGGTGCCGGTGCCGATGTCCGTGGTGGCGCTGCTGACGGTCAGCTTGCCATGGGTATCCAGGGAGGCTTTGGCACTGGCCTTCTGCTGCATGGCCTCCCACACGCCACCGGCCATGCCCCAGCCGACCAGTTGCCGGCCTTCACGCATGCTGCGCGGTTCCGGGTTGCGCTTGTCCCAGCCGAAACGACGGGCGCCTTGGGCGTAGCACTCACGCAGTTCCTTGCTGGAATACGGCTTGCCTTCGTTCTCGTTGCGTTCGGCGTAGTTGATCAAGCGCAGTTGGATCGGATCGATCGCCAGGGCGCAGGCCAATTCATCCATGGCGCACTCCAAGCCAATCAACCCGAGGGCGGCACCAGGGGCGCGCATGTCCAGGGGCGTGTAGACGTCCAGCGGCACGAGCTTGTAGGTCAACTCAACGTTGTCGCAGTGATAGAGCATGCCGCTCCACTCCACCACGTGTTCGGTGAAGTCCTCGAAGCGCGAGGTCTGGCCGATAGCGGTGTGCGCCACGGCCAGCAAGCGACCGTTGGCCGCCGCCCCCAGTTGCACGCGCTGCAGGGTGCGCGGCCGATAACCAAAGGTGAACATCTGCTGGCGCGTCAGGCTGACCCGCACCGAGCGCTTGAGGGCCATGGCCGCCATCACGGCCAACGGCAATTGATACTGCGGGCGCAGCCCGGAACCGAAGGCGCCGCCGACAAACGCGGCAAACACCCGCACCTGTTCTTTCTCGAGGCCGAAGACCTTCTGCACATAGGATTGGCAGTTCTGCGTGCCTTGGGTCTTGTCGTGGATGTGTAGGCTGCCGTCAGGCTGATACAGCACGGTGGAGGCGTGTGGCTCCATCGGGTTGTGGTGTTCGATCGGCGTGCTGTAGGACACGTCCACGCTGAGCGCGGCGCTGGCGTACTCGCCCTGAAAATTCCCACGGGGCTTGGGCAGTTCAGCAGGTGCCGGGTGGGCGTCGTTTTGCAGGATGATCAGATCGGTCTGATGCTCCTGGGCCTCGTATTCGATTTCAACCAGCGAACCGGCGTACCGGGCCAGCTCAAGGTTTTCCGCCACCACCAGGGCCAATGGCTGGCCGCTGTAGAGCACCTGATCGTTGAACAACGGCCGGAACGGCGAGCCGTCCGCCGCATCGGCATCCTGATACGGCTCGTCGTAGCTGGCGATCCTCGGCCGGTTGGTGTGGTCGATGACCGCGACCACACCGGGCAGCGCCAGGGCTCGGGACGCATCGATGCGCAGCACGCGGCCACGGGCAACAGTGCCGGAGACGACGCTGCCGTGCAGCAAGCCGTCTTCGGGGTATTCAGCGGCGTAACGGGCCTGACCCGTCACCTTGAGCAGGCCATCGACCCGGTCCAGTGGCTGCCCTATGGATTTGCTCGAAGCGTTCATCAGGTGTGTCCTCCCTGCGGTGCGCAACCCAGCGCGGCATCACTCAAGGCGCGGACAATCGCCCGGCGCGCCAGTCTGACCTTGAAGCCGTTGTGTTCCAGCGGCTCGGCGTTTTGCAGCAGCGCATCGGCAGCAGCGGTGAAAGTTTCGCGGCTGACGGTCTGCCCGATCAGCCAGCTCTCCACCGCCCGGTCGCGCCAGGGTTTATGCGCTACGCCCCCCAGGGCCAAGCGCGCCTGGCGAATCACCGGCCCGTCCAGTTCCAGCGCCGCCGCCACCGAGACCAGCGCAAAGGCGTAGGAGGCGCGGTCACGGATCTTCAGGTAGTGGCTATGCTCGGCAAAACCGGCGGCAGGCAATTCGATGGCGGTGATCAGCTCATCGTCGGCCAGTTGGTTATCGCGCTGCGGAGCATCGCCGGGCAGGCGATGGAAGTCGGCGAACTCGATGGTCCGCGCCCCGCCCCGACCCAGGACATGGACCACCGCTTCCAGGGCCGCCAAGGCCACGCACATGTCGGAAGGATGGGTGGCGACACATTGATCGCTGGCGCCGAAAATCGCGTGGATCCGGTTCAAACCGTTCCGGGCCGGGCAACCGCTACCGGGCCGGCGTTTGTTGCACGGCACGCTCGCGTCATAGAAGTAATAGCAGCGGGTACGTTGCAACAGATTGCCGCCGGTGCTGGCCATGTTGCGCAATTGTGGCGAAGCGCCCGCCAGGATGGCCTGGGCCAGCAGCGGATAACGACGCTCGATCCACGGGTGCCAGGCCAGGTCGGCATTGCTCACCAATGCGCCGATCATCACCCCGCCGGACGGGGTTTCGCTGAGATCCGCCAGGGGCAACCCGGTAATGTCGATCAGGTGCTCGGGACGGGTAAGATTTTCCTTCATCAGGTCCAGCAGGTTGGTGCCGCCGGCGATGAAGCGCGAAACCGGGCTCGACAGATCGACGGCCGCCTGCACCGTGTCCGGCTTGCTGTATTGGAATGGGTTCACTGGTCACCTCCCTGCGCCTGGGGTTGGCGGCACAGGGGCAGCGCCTGCTCGATGGCATCGCGAATGTTGTTGTAGGCGCCGCACCGACAAAGGTTGCCGCTCATCAGTTCACTGATCTGTGCGCGGCTCTGCGCCCTGCCCTCGTTGGCCAACCCCACCGCCGAACAGATCTGCCCCGGCGTGCAGTAACCGCACTGGAACGCGTCATGGGTGATGAACGCCTGCTGCATGGGGTGCAAGGCCTCATCGCCGGCCAGGCCTTCGATGGTGGTCAACTCGGCGCCGTCGCACATCACCGCCAGGGTCAGGCAGGCATTGATCCGCTTGCCATCGCGCAGCACCGTGCAGGCGCCGCACTGGCCGTGGTCGCAGCCTTTCTTGCTGCCCACCAGGTCCAGTTGCTCACGCAGCAGGTCCAGCAAGGTGGTCCAGGCCAGCACTTGCAACTCGCGCACTTGGCCATTGAGGGTCAGACGGATCGGATGACGGACGAAGGCCGCCGGCGTCGCTTCGGACAGGGTCGCGCTCATGGAACACCTCACGGTTGGTCGTACTCGCGGCGTTTTGGGAAACCGCCGTCATAAGGGGTACGACTTCAGGGTGGGGTGAAGCGTTCAAGGCAATTGCGATGCGGCTAAAACGCAAGAAGCATGGATTCAACTGGCCTGTGCGGTATATATGTACCGCATCGAGTGTAATGTATCGCCTTACACTCTATTCCATGATTAAATCCTTCCAGCACAAAGGCCTCAGACTCTTTTATGAGACGGGGTCGACCCGTGGTAGCCGGGCGGACCACGGAAAACGCCTGGCCCGTATGCTCCAGTTCATGGACAGGGCGCAGGCCGCCAACGACTTGGATATTCCCGGATGGCGATTGCATCCGCTCAAGGGTGAGCTGGATGGATACTGGTCGCTGGGGGTTTCGGGAAACTGGCGGGTTATTTTTCGTTTCATCGGGTCCGATATCGAACTGGTCGATTATCTGGACTACCACTGATCAGGAGGCTGGAACATGCCCATGCACAATCCGCCACACCCTGGCGAAACCTTGCGGCTGGACGTGTTGCCCGCGCTGGGCATCACGGTCACCGAACTGGCGCGACACCTGGGCTTCGCCCGGCCTCATCTCTCCCGGGTCTTGCATGGTCATGCGCCCTTCAGCCCCGATCTGGCCGTGCGCCTGGAACGGGCCGGGATCGGCAAGGCCAGGGTCTGGCTGGGTGTCCAGACTGACTACGATTTGTGGCAGGCCGAGCGGCGTGAACAGCCTGTGATCGAACCCTTCCCACAGCACGCTTGACGTCTGTCAGGCCAGCAACTCCGCCGCCACCACGCTCCTCACGCCCTTGCCGCTGAGTTGTTCCACCAGCATCAAGGCGAACGCCAGGGCGGCGGCCGAGCCTTGGGCGGTGATGCAGTTGCCATCCACCACCACGGGTTGATCCACGAAGCTGCAACCGGACAGTTGCTGGCTCACTGCCGGCAAGCAGGTCATGCGCCGCTGGCGCAGAAGGCCGCACGCCTGCAGCGCCAGGGCCGGGGCTTCGGCGATGGCGGCGAAGAAACGTCCAGCGGCGGCCTGGTCCTTGAGCAGTTGTTGCAGCGGCTGGTGGGCCGCCAGATGCTGGGCGCCGATGATGCCGCCCGGCAGGACGATCAGGTCGAAATCCTGCGCAAGCACGTCCACCAGCATGCCATCGGCCGTCAGGCGCGTGCCGCGGGCGCAGGTGAGCATGCGTCGCCCTTCGATGCTCGCCACCACGGTTTCGATCTGCGCTCGACGCAACACGTCGATCAAGGTGACCGTCTGCAAGTCGTCGACACCCTCGGCGACGGCTATCAGGGCTCGGGGGATCTTGGTTCCAGGAATCATGGGCGCTCTCCGCTGGATGATGCTTGTAGTGTAGGAGCTGCCGAAGGCTGCGATCTTTTGATATGCGATTGAGATTCAAGCGTCAGAGGAAAGATCGCCGCCTCGCTGCGCTCGGCAGCTCCTACACAGCGTTTATGCAGTTCCTACGCGGGGAGGCGGACTATTTGATGTACAGCTCGGCCGACATCCGGTTGCCCGGTGCGTTGATCGACTGGTTGCTGAAGCTGAAGGTGCCCTCTTGCTTGCCCTTCAGATCGAAGATGTACAAATAGCCGACGACTTTGGTCCGCACCGAGCAGTCATTGAGATTGCCATTGCTGTACGCACACACTGGCGAGCGGGTGCCGTCGACTTCAAAGCCGTCCAGGGTGACATGGGGCTGGTGGCCATAGCCGACCTCCAGCACATAGACCTTGATCGTCGGGCCGTGGTCGCAACGCGTCTGCGCCTGCCCTTGGGCGATGTCCTCGAAGCCACAGGCCGGCGACTCGACCTTGAGCACCTTGACTTCACTCAAGGGCGGCGCCGACGCGGCAGTGGCGGCCTGCCCGGGCAGCCACAGGCCCAGCGCGCAGCTCATGGCCGCCAGCAGTTTTTTATTCATGTGAACCATAGAGACCTCCCGGAACCGCGCGCAGTATGGCCCACTTGGCGCGTTGGCAAAACATCGACGACGATCGCAGCCACAACGCTACGCTGCTGGTATGATGCGCGGCTTTTTCCGACCCGCAGAAAATTCCCGGGCGCCGCTGGCGACCTGTGCTTTGCTGTTGAGGTCGATACATTCACGGCGCCGGGCGCGCCACGGGGAGCAGACATGCTGGAAAGGCTGTTTCAACTCAAGGCACACAACACCAACGTGCGGACCGAGATCCTGGCGGGCGTCACGACCTTCCTGGCCATGGCCTACATTCTGTTCGTCAACCCGAGCATCCTCGGCGAAACCGGCATGGACAAAGGCGCGGTGTTCGTCGCCACCTGCCTGGCGGCGGCCATTGGTTCCACGGTCATGGGCCTGATCGCCAACTACCCGATCGCCCTAGCGCCGGGCATGGGCCTGAATGCCTTCTTCACCTACACCGTGGTCCTGCACATGGGTCACACCTGGCAAGTGGCGCTGGGCGCGGTGTTCATCTCCGCCGTACTGTTCTTCCTGCTATCGATTTTTCGCATTCGCGAGTGGATCATCAACAGCATCCCGCTGCCGCTGCGCTCGGCCATTGCCGCCGGTATCGGCCTGTTCCTGGCGCTGATCGCCCTGAACAATGCCGGCATCGTGGTGAAAAACCCGGCGACCATGGTCGGCCTCGGCGACTTGAAACAACCGGCGCCGATCCTCGCGACCCTCGGCTTTGTCCTGATCGTCGCCCTCGAAGCACTGAAAGTGCGTGGCGCCGTGCTGATCGGCATCCTGGCGGTCACCCTCGTCTCGATCCTGATGGGCTTCACCCCGTTCGGCGGCATCATCTCCGCGCCGCCGTCCCTGGCCCCAACCTTCCTGCAACTGGACATCAAGGGCGCCCTGGACATTGGCCTGGTGAGCGTGATCTTCGCGTTCCTGTTCGTCGACCTGTTCGACAACTCCGGCACCCTGATCGGCGTCGCCAAGCGCGCCGGGCTGATGGGCAAGGACGGCCACATGCCGAAAATGGGCCGTGCGCTGATCGCCGACAGCACCGCGGCCATGGCCGGTTCGCTGCTGGGCACCTCCACCACCACCAGCTACATCGAGTCGGCGGCGGGCGTCAGTGCTGGCGGCCGTACAGGCCTGACCGCCATCGTGGTGGCGATCCTGTTCCTGCTGGCGCTGTTCTTCTCGCCACTGGCTGCCAGCGTTCCGGCCTTCGCCACTGCGCCGGCCTTGTTGTTCGTCGCCGTGCTGATGACTTCGGGCCTGGCGGAAATCGACTGGGATGACATCACCGTCGCCGCCCCGGTGGTGATCACTGCCCTGGCGATGCCATTCACTTATTCCATCGCCAACGGCATCGCTTTCGGTTTCATCGCCTGGACCGCCATCAAACTGGTGTCTGGCCGTGGCCGTGAGCTGAACTCGGCGCTGGTCATTCTGTCGATCCTGTTCGTGATCAAGTTGGGTTGGTTCAACGCATGACTTTTGATTCCCAGGCCTACGCCGCCCAGTTGCAGGACAAGGTTACTCGCTTGCGTGACCTGCTGGCGCCCTTCGATGCACCGGAACCTGCGGTGTTCGATTCGCCCCTGAAAAACTTTCGCCTGCGAGCCGAATTCCGTCTCTGGCGCGAGGCTGGCGAACGGCACTACGCAATGTTCTCCCAGGACGACAAGCGCACACCGATCCTCATCGAGGAATTTCCCATTGCCAGCCTGCGCATCAACCAGTTGATGCCGCAACTCAAGGCCGCCTGGCAAGCCAGTGCGCCCCTGAGCCATAAGCTGTTCCAGGTGGAGTTCCTGACCACCCTAGCCGGCGATGCGATGATCACCCTGTGCTATCACCGCCCGTTGGACGAGCACTGGCACGTCGCTGCCTCGAAACTGGCGGCCGACCTGGGCGTGAGCATCATCGGTCGCTCCAAGGGCAAGCGGGAAGTGATCGGCCATGACTACGTGGTGGAGAAACTCGACGTCGGCGGTCGTACCTTCAGCTATCGCCAGCCCGAAGGCGCCTTCACCCAGCCCAACGGCACGGTGAACCAGAAGATGCTCAACTGGGCTTTTGAAGCCTTGGGCGAACGCAACGACGATCTGCTGGAGTTGTACTGCGGCAACGGCAACTTCACCCTGCCCCTGGCCACCCGCGTGCGCAAAGTACTGGCCACCGAGATCAGCAAGACCTCGGTGAACGCTGCGTTGAGCAACCTCAGCGAGAATGCTGTGGATAACGTCACGCTGGTGCGCCTGTCCGCCGAAGAACTGACCGAAGCCTTGAACGAAGTCCGGCCGTTCCGCCGCCTGCAGGGCATCGACCTGAAAAGCTATGAATTCGGTAGCGTCTTTGTCGACCCGCCTCGCGCCGGCATGGACCCGGACACCTGCGAGCTGACCCGACGTTTCGACAACATCCTGTACATCTCCTGCAACCCTGACACCCTCGCCGCGAACATTGCGCAACTGAACGACACCCACCGCATCACGCGCTGCGCGTTGTTCGATCAATTTCCTTGGACCCATCACATGGAGTCCGGGGTGTTGTTGACGCGGCGTTAAACGCTGGGGCGATCTCCCCTCTGGGCTGGACTGGGCAAAGCTCTGTGGGAGCAAGGCTTGCCCGCGATACAGGTAAAAATTGAGTCGCCTGTATCGCGGGCAAGCCTTGCTCCCACAGATAAAATCCCTCGCCACAATTGCCCTCCCTCACTTCCCAACAATGGTCACGTTCGATCATCGAACACTTATTGCCCGATGACCGCTGCTTTATTTGACCAAATTAACCATCTAGTACAATTTATCTCCACCGGCTGAAACCCCGCCGACACCAACAATAAAAATGTGGAGAAATTGCGATGCCTCCGATCGTTCTGGTGCTCAACGGCCCGAACCTGAACCTGCTCGGCACCCGCGAGCCGGCAACCTACGGCCACGAAACCCTGGCTGACATCTCGTCGCTGTGCGGCCGCGCCGCTGAAGAATTCGGCCTGGGCGTGGAATTTCGCCAGACCAACCAGGAAGGCGAATTGCTCGACTGGATTCACGGTGCCCGTGGCCGGTGTGCCGGTATCGTCATCAACCCGGCGGCCTGGACTCATACATCCGTGGCGATCCGCGATGCGCTGGTGGCCAGCGAAGTGCCGGTCATCGAAGTTCACCTGTCCAACGTCCACTCCCGCGAGACCTTCCGCCATCACTCCTTCGTCTCATCCGTCGCTATCGGCGTGATGTGCGGGTTTGGCAGCCATGGTTATCGCCTGGCCCTGGAACATTTCAGTCAGCGGTTGAAGGGTTGATGAGCATGTCGAATATCACTGTGCTCGCCGGCCTGATCGGCGCGGGCATCCAGGCCTCTCGCACACCAGCCCTCCATGAACGCGAAGGCGATGCCCAGGGCATGCGTTACCTCTATCGGCTGATCGACCTCGATGCCTTGCAACTCGACAGCGGCGCCCTGCCCGATTTACTGAGCGCCGCCGAACGCATGAACTTCACCGGCCTGAACATTACCTTCCCCTGCAAGCAGGCGATCATCCCGTTGCTCGATGAGCTTTCACCCGAGGCCCGAGGCATTGGCGCAGTGAATACCGTGGTGTGGAAGAATGGCAAACGCATCGGCCACAACACCGACTGCCTGGGCTTCGCCGAAGGTTTCCGTCGCGGCCTGGGTGATGTTTCCCGTCGACGCGTGGTTCAGATGGGCGCCGGTGGCGCTGGCGCGGCCGTGGCCCACGCGCTGCTGGCAGAAGGCGTACAGACGCTGAGTATCTTTGATGTCGAGGTCAGCCGTGCCGAGGCCCTGGCAAATAACCTGAACCAACACTTCGGCGCCGGCCGCGCCCGGGCCGGGCATGACTTGACCAGCGCCATGGCCGAAGCCGATGGCCTGGTGAACACGACGCCCATGGGCATGGCGAAACTGCCAGGCATGCCGGTGCCGGTCGAATTGTTGCGGGGCGAGTTGTGGGTTGCGGAAATCGTTTACTTCCCGCTGGAAACCGAACTGCTGCGCAACGCCCGTGCCCTCGGCTGCCGCACGCTGGATGGCGGCAACATGGCGGTGTTCCAGGCGGTGAAGGCCTTCGAGCTGTTCAGCGGCGTGGCGCCGGATGCGCAGCGGATGCTGGCGCATTTTCAAAGCATGAATCACTAAGACCGGGTGACAATCCCTTGTGGGAATGACTTGTGGGAGCGAGCTTGCTCGCGATGGCGGCGTGTCAGTCACTTCAATACCGACTGATCCACCGCTATCGCGAGCAAGCTCGCTCCCACATAAGCCCGCACACACATCAGGTTCGGTGTCAGGCCTGCAAGTATCTCAACACCGACTCACACACCATCTGCCGATGCCGCTGCTTGACCGCTTCGTCCGACAAATCGATCTGAAAGATCTCACCGAACGTCTGGCGATTGGATACCCGGTAGAAACAGAACGAGCTGATCAGCAGATGCACATCCAGCGGCTCGAGGCCGGCACGGAACACGCCCTCTTCGGCGCCCCGCCGCAAGATCACGCCCAGGGAATCGAGGATGGTGTTGGTCATCGCCTTGATCGTGCCTGACTGCTTCACGTATTCGGCGTTGTGGATATTCTCGATGCAGACGATGCGCACGAAATCCACGTTGCGATCGTGGTGGTCGAAGGTGAATTCCACCAGGCGCCGGATCGCGTCGACCGGGGCCAGTTCCGCCAGATGCAAGCGGCTCTCGGTGGTGCGGATATCGCCGTAGAGTTTTTCCAGCACCTCGACGTACAACTGCTCCTTGCTGCCGAAGTAGTAGTAGATCATGCGCTTGGAGGTGTGGATGCGCTCGGCAATGGCATCAACCCGGGCGCCGGCCAGGCCTTGCTGGACGAACTCGACGATGGCTTCCTGAAGAATGTTTTCCCGGGTCTTTTCCGGGTTGTTCTTGCGACTCTTGCGCGGCGTGGCGACGGGTTCGTCGAGCGCTGCGGAAAGCTCTGGATTCATAGTCATTGCGGGGCTCACGGCCATCACTGCACAGGCTGGCGATTATGGGCCGCACCGTGCAGTGAAGGAAGCCACGGCGTTGCCCTTTACCGCAGCGTTTACGATTTCCCTACAACTTGGCGTGCCGCAAACCACCGCTGCGGGACTTGGCCATGGCCGCCAGGCGCACCGCGACGTTGGCGGCGCCATAACCGGCGTAACCGTTCTTGCGCTGGATAATTTCAAAGAAAAACCGCCCCTCGAACGGCTCGGTGTAGACGTGGAACAGCTCGCCACCCTGGGCATCGCGGTCGTACAGCACGTTGAAATAGGCCAGTTCGCTGAGGAACTCGTCGTCGAAATCGAAACGCGCCGCCAGGTCGTCGTAATAGTTGAGCGGAATGTCCAGCAACGGTACGCCCGCCTCTTTGGCACGACTGACCTGGGCGAAGATGTCGTCGCAATCGAAGGCGATGTGATGCACGCCGGAGCCGCGATAACTCGACAGCGCGTGTGAGATCGCGGTGTTGCGGTTCTCGGAAATGTTCAGCGGCAAGCGGATCGAACTGCAGCGGCTGCGCAGGGCACGGCTTTTTACCAGGCCATAGGGGTCGGGCAAGACCACTTCGTCGTCGGCCTCGAAATCCAGCAGGCTCTTGTAGAACAGCACCCAACTGTCGAGGCTGTCGGCCGGCAGCGCCATCGCCATGTGGTCGATGCGCTTGAGCCCGGCCCCGATCACCGCACCCGGCTGCAGGTTGAAATCGGTGCCATAGACGTCGGCTTCCTGGTCCACCAGGTAGATCAGGCTACCATCCGGTGCGCGCACCGCCGCCAGCTCCAGCTCATTGGGCCCCACCAGCCCGCGATAAGGCTGGCCCTTGTAGGCAACCGCCCGCTCCAAGGCGCTGGCACTGTTTTTCACGCGCACGGCGGTGGCGCACAACGAAGGCCCATGGGCTTCGAAAAAGCTGTGGGCGAAGGAGTACGGTTCGCTGTTGAGGATCAGGTTGATATCACCCTGGCGCAGCAGGCTGACATTCTTCGAACGGTGCTGGCCGGCCTTGACGAACCCCAGCCGCTCCAGCCAATGGGAGAGCTTGGCGCCGAGGCTATCGTCCACGGCAAACTCGAGGAACTCGATGCCGTCGTATTCGCTGGCCGGCGGCGTGGCGAACAGGATATCGGCCTTGCCAACGGCGCTCGCGTCTTCGGCCAGGCGCTGGCGGGTCTTTTCTTCCAGGTACAGCAGCGAGCGCAGGCCGTCGGCGGCATTGGCCCGTGGCGGCGCGGCACGGAAGCCGTCGTTGAAGATCTCCAGCGACAGCGGCCCGGTATAACCACTCTTGATGATCGGCGCCAGGAACCCCGGCAAGTCGAACTCGCCCTGTCCCGGGAAACAACGGAAATGCCGGCTCCACTCCAAAACGTCCATGGCCAGGATCGGCGCGTCGGCCATTTGCACGAAGAAGATCTTCTCGCCGGGGATCTCGGCAATCGCACTCGGGTCGCCCTTGAGGGACAAGGTATGGAAGCTGTCGAGCAACACCCCAAGG
The DNA here is from genome assembly GCF_057655955.1 of Pseudomonas sp. Soil_N_39. Lineage (NCBI taxonomy): Bacteria > Pseudomonadati > Pseudomonadota > Gammaproteobacteria > Pseudomonadales > Pseudomonadaceae > Pseudomonas > Pseudomonas sp. Soil_N_39. The sequence continues at coordinate 227,760 of NZ_JBDGLI010000011.1, read as the reverse complement.
CTGGGGTGATCGGCCTGGCGCACGATGTTCCAGACCTGTTGATACGTATTGACGTGGCGGCCCCAGGCCAGCGCTTCGTAACCGATACGCAAGCCCCGCGCACCGGCCCGTTCGGCCAACAGGCGCAGGTCATCGATCAGGATCTGCTCGTCGCCGACGCTGTCGGCCGAGGCATTGCTGCACACCAGCACCAGGTCGGTGCCCAGTTCCTGCATCAAGTCGAACTTGCGCTCGGCCCGCTCCAGGTTGCGCGCCAGACGATCACGACGGCAGCCTTCGAAGTCACGAAACGGTTGGAATAAGGTGATGGCGATGCCCAGGTCGACGCACATCTGCCTGATTTCCCGCGGGCTGCCATCGTAATAGAGAAGGTCGTTCTCGAAGATTTCCACCCCGTCAAAACCGGCGGCGGCAATGGCTTCGAGTTTTTCCGGCAAGGTACCGCTCAAGGATACGGTGGCAATGGAACGCTGCATGACGTCGGCTCCCGGGACAGGCATCGGCGACAAAAGGTGCGCCGCTTTTGAAAATGCTCTTAAAAGAGTCAGCCGATTATTGAGCTGCCGGTTTCTTTCAGCAATTTAATATGTACCATTCAGTTAGTTTTTTGGGCGATTATCGAACAAAATGCCGATTGCCGAATTGACGATTTTTTGCTCACTGCGCACCATCGCTCCCACATTGACGCCGGCCCTGCCGACTTCGCTGGACAGACCCAGACCGACCATAAGAATTTCAAAAACGGGTACACGCTATGATTCCTTCCCAAAGTTCCCGCCTGGCCCCAGGCCTGGGTGCCTCCACCGGCAGCGTCGCTGACAAGATCCGCGGCGCCATGGCCGTGGGCAAGACCCGTTGGGGCATGCTCGCCCTGGTGTTTTTCGCCACCACCCTGAACTACATCGACCGCGCCGCCCTGGGCGTCATGCAGCCGATCCTGGCCAAGGAAATGAGCTGGACGGCGATGGATTACGCCAACATCAACTTCTGGTTCCAGGTCGGTTATGCCATCGGCTTCGTGTTGCAGGGGCGGCTGATCGACCGGATCGGCGTCAAGCGCGTGTTCTTCTGCGCCGTGCTGCTCTGGAGCCTGGCGACCGGCGCCCATGGCCTGGCCACGTCGGCGGTGGGCTTCATGGTCTGCCGCTTCATCCTCGGCCTCACCGAAGCTGCCAACTACCCGGCCTGCGTGAAGACCACCCGGCTGTGGTTCCCAGCGGGCGAACGGGCCGTGGCCACGGGTATTTTCAACGCCGGGACCAACGTCGGCGCGATGTTCACCCCGATGCTGCTGCCGCTGGTGCTGCACGTGTGGGGGTGGCAGGCCGCGTTCCTGTGCATGGCCGCCCTGGGCGGGATCTGGCTGCTGTTCTGGGGCTTGAAATACTTCAACCCCGAAGACCACCCCACCGTCAAACAGTCGGAACTGGACTACATCCAGGCCCAGGACGAACCGGACCAGGTTCGCGTACCGTTCTCACGTATCCTGCGCATGCGCGGCACCTGGGCGTTCGCCCTGGCCTACTCGATCACCGCGCCGGTGTTCTGGTTCTACCTCTATTGGTTGCCGCCGTTCCTGAACCAGCAATACAACCTGGGCATCAACGTGACCCAAATGGGCATCCCGCTGATCATCATCTACCTCACCGCCGACTTCGGCAGCGTGGGCGGTGGGATCCTGTCGTCGTTCCTGATCGGCCGCGGCCTCAATCCGATCAAGGCGCGACTGGTGTCCATGCTGCTGTTCGCCTGCTGCATCATCGGCGTGATCATGGCCGCCGGCGCCAGCAACCTGTGGATGGCGGTGTTCGCCATTTCCCTGGCCATCGGCGCGCACCAGGCCTGGACTGCCAACATCTGGAGCCTGGTGATGGACTACACGCCCAAGCACATGATGAGCACGGTGTTCGGCTTCGGCGGCATGTGCGCGGCCATCGGCGGGATGTTCATGACCCAGTTGGTGGGCCACATCCTCACGATCACCAACAACAACTACACCGTGTTGTTCACCCTGATCCCGGCGATGTACTTCATTGCCCTGACATGGCTGTACTTCATGGCGCCGCGCAAGGTGCCGACCCTGGAAAACTGATTGCAGTCAGCCCGGGATTATTTATCCCAATGTGGGAGCAAGGCTTGCCCGCGATGAAGACGATGCGGTCCTAAGTGAACCGAGGTGCCCTCATCGCGGGCAAGCCTTGCTCCCACAATTGATCCCTTCACAATCGGTGTTAAGCCCGCCGCTGTTGCCACGCCGCCGCCAACCCACTCAAGCAGATCAGCGCGATGCCCACCACAGTGGTCAGCGTCGGCGTATGGTTGAACAATAACCAGCCCAGCAGCCCGGCAAACACGATCTGGCAATACCCGAACGGCGCGAGCAGCGCCGGGGCGGCAAAGCGGAAGGCTTGGGTCAGCATCAGGTGCGCGGTCATCCCGCAGGCCCCCAGCGCCAACATCATCACCCCGTGCATCAGGCTCGGCACTTGCCAGAAGAACGGCACCAGTGCGCTCATCACCAATGTGTTGCACAGGCCGGCGAAGAAATTGCTGGTGGTCGGGCTGTCGATCTCGCTGAGCTTGCGCGTGAGCAGTTGGTAGAAACAGAAAAACAGCGCCGAACAGAATGGCAACAACACCGCCGGGGTAAACAGATCGCCGCCGGGATGGACGATGATCAACACCCCGATAAAACCGAAGATCACCGCGATCCATTGACCGCGTGTCACGTGTTCCCCCAGCAACGGTACCGACAACGCGGTCACCAGCACGGGCGCAAGGAAGTTGACCGCCGTCGCCTCCGCCAGTGGGATGAACATCAACGCAGTGGTGAAAAACAAACTGGTGCCCAGCAGGCACAACGCCCGGGCCAACTGCCACAACGGGCGCTTGGTACGCAAAACCCGCAACCCCGAACGCGGCAGGAAGATCCCCGCCATCAACAAGGTGTGCACCACGTAACGCGCCCAGACCACCATGATGATCGGATAAAAACCCGACAGATATTTGGACAACGCGTCATGACTGGAGAACAGGAACGTTGCGGCCAGAATAAGCACGATGCCCTTGAAAGCCTGATTGACGCCGGAGAGCGGTGTGCTGACGGTCATGAGGGAAACCTGCGTTGCTTGATGTAAGGGCCGTGACGCACGATGCAGTTGTTGGGCCAGCGAGCATACCGATAAGTTTTGAATTCGAAGTGTAATGAAAATTGCGCAGCCAGGCAGGATTGGCTCACCGCTGAACCAAAACCCGCCTCCGTTGCCTGACAGCTCAAGCGCAGCGCGCACCTTGGGCGCCTAAAAGCTAGACTCATCGCCACAGCAGTCATTTTTAGCAGGGTCATTCAGAGGATTTTCCACATGTTATGGAAAAAAGGTCGCCGCAGTGACAACGTGGTGGACGCCCGTGGTGACGGTGGGGGCGGTGGCGGAATGCGTTTCGGCGGCGGCAAGGGATTGAGCCTGACGGCCATTATCCTGATCGTCGGCATCGGCTGGATCACCGGCCAGGACCCGATGCAGATTCTCGGGCAACTGGCCGGGCAGATGGACCAGTCCGCGCCCGCCACTTCACAAACCCGCCAAGCGCCACCGGCCAACGATGAACAGGCCGAGTTCGTGCGCTCGATCCTCGGCGATACCGAAGACACCTGGGGCCAGGTCTTCCAGCAGGCCGGACGCCAGTACCAGCAACCCAAACTGGTGTTGTTCAGCGGTCGAGTCAACTCGGCCTGCGGCCTGGCCTCCTCGGCGACCGGTCCGTTCTATTGCCCGGCGGACCGGCAGGTCTACCTGGACATGAGCTTCTTCAAGGAAATGTCCCAACGCTTCGCCGCCGCCGGAGACTTCGCCCAAGCCTACGTCATCGCCCACGAAGTCGGTCACCATGTGCAAACGCTGCTCGGCGTGTCGGCGAAAATCCAGGAAGCCCGCCAGCAAGGCCGGCAGATGGAGGGCGACGGCGGCTTGTTGGTACGCCAGGAATTGCAGGCCGACTGCCTGGCCGGGGTCTGGGCCAACCATGCGCAAAAACGCCTGAACTGGCTGGAGCCGGGGGACATCGAGGAAGCCTTGACCGCCGCCAACGCCATCGGTGATGACCGCTTGCAGCAACAAGGCCAGGGCCGCGTCGTGCCGGACTCCTTCACCCATGGCACTTCGGCGCAGCGGGTGCGCTGGTTCAAGACCGGCTTCGCCCAGGGCCAGGTCAGCCAGTGCGACACGTTCGCGGCGAAAAACCTGTAGATGAAGTGGGGGGCGTTGATCGGGCTGGTGCTGTGCTGCACCGTTGCCCAGGGCGAGGAACACGGCGTCAACGTGGTCGCCCAAGGGCGCCTGCAATTCAAGGGCGGTGCCCTGGCGGTCGCCGTCAGCCCGCCCCCGGCGTCTATCCAGCGCGTGCTGATCATCCTTCATGGTCGGCTGCGCAATGCCGAAACCTACCTGCACAGCGCCGAAAAAGCGGCCGAGCAAGCCGGGCAACAGGGCACGACGCTGATCATCGCCCCACAATTTCTCAACGAGCAGGACGTGGCTCGCCACACATTGCCCAATGAGCTGCTGCGCTGGCGGGGCAATGACTGGATGGCCGGTGGCTTGTCCACGGGGCCCAATCCGGTCAGTTCTTTCCAGGTTCTCGACGACATCGTCGCGCGGGTCAGTGATCGGCAGCAGTTTCCCGAGGTGAAGGAGATCGTCATCGCTGGCCATTCCGGCGGCGCCCAAGTCGTGCAGCGCTATGCCCTGCTCGCCCACGGCCAATACCGGATCAACCCGCGGTTTGTCATCGCCAACCCATCGTCCTATGCCTACTTCGATGCGCAACGGCCCATGGCGTTCGACCCGGCCAGTTGTCCTGGCTTCAACCGCTGGAAATACGGCCTGCAGGACCTGCCCGCCTATGCCAGCGGGCAAACGCCTGCCCGCCTGGAGGAGAACTACGTCAAGCGCGACATCGTTTATCTGCTCGGGCAGCAGGATACCGACCCGGAGCATCCGGCGCTGGACAAGGGTTGTGAAGCGCAAACCCAAGGTCCGTATCGGTTACTGCGCGGGCATTTCTTTTTCGACTACCTGACCCGGCGTCATCCCGAGGGATTGAACCAGCGGCTGATCGAAGTGCCGGGGGTCGGGCACAATGGGAGTGGGATGTTCAATTCGCCGGAGGGGTTAAAGGTATTGTTTGGGCGGTAAGCCTTGTGGTGGCTTATAGGGCCTCATCGCGAGCAAGCTCGCTCCCACAGGGTTTTCTGCGTTCGCCACAGATCCATTGTGGGAGCGAGCTTGCTCGCGATGGCGGCTAGCCAGCCAATATCAATCTCAAGCAAAAAGCATCCGCCGCAACTCGACACAATCGCGCGCATGCCAATCCGTCAGCTCCGGCCATGGATTGTCCGGCAGGTTCACCAACACCGTCCGCGACCCTGCAGCACGACCGCAGTCCAGGTCGAAGCGATAGTCACCCACCATCACCATCGTGTCAGGCGCCACGTTCCAGGCCTCGGCCAGTCTCAACAGGCCACCGGGATGTGGCTTGGGCGGGGCCTCGTCGCGGCCCAGCACATCCTCCACGGCGAAGCAGTCCGCCAGGCCAATGGCCTCCAGGGTCACGTGGGCCAGTTCGCGGGCGTTGCGGGTCAGGATCCCCAGGCGATAGCCGCGACCGGCCAGCTCTCGCACCAATTCGACCGCGCCAGGCGCAGGCTTGGAGCCCAGCGCCAGGTCCCGTTCGTGTTCCAGCAACCAGGCATGCTTGGCCGCCGCTTCCTCAGCGGGCAACCCTGCCAGATGAGTGAGGATGTCATCTTCGGCCGGAATCGCCAGGGCCACGCGGATCGCCGCGAAGTCATGCACGGCGATCGTCAACGTGCCGTCCATGTCGAACACCCAGTGCCGAACCTCGGACAGGCTCATGCCCAGTCCTTGCGGTGACGAATCAGGCCTTCCTGGGTGACCGAGGCCACCAGTTGCCCGGCGCGGTTGAACACGCTGCCACGGGAAAAACCACGGGAATTGCCGGCCCACGGGCTGTCCATGGCGTAGAGCAACCAGTCATCGGCGCGCAGGTCGGCATGGAACCACAAGGCGTGGTCGAGGCTGGCGACCTGCATGTCTTTCTGCCAGACCGATTTACCGTGGGGCAACATCGAGGTGGTCAATAGACCGAAGTCCGACGCATAGGCCAGCAGGTATTTGTGCAAGGCCGGCGAATCCGCCAAGGCGCCATCGGCACGGAACCACACGTATTTCACCGGGTCGGCCGGCTGCGGGTTGTAAGGGTCTTTTTCGGTGACCGGGCGCACCTCGATCGGCTTGGGGCACAGCAGTTTTTCACGCATGTGCTCGGGCAGCAGGTGCGCGCGCTGCTGGGTCAGCTCCAGTTCGGACGGCAGGTTTTCCGGGCCGACAACCTGCGGCATGGTGCTCTGGTGCTCAAAACCCTGTTCGTCGTACTGGAACGACGCACTGCAGGTGAAAATCGGGTTGCCCTTCTGGATCGCCGTCACCCGGCGGGTGCTGAAACTGCCGCCGTCACGCACCCGGTCCACCTGGTAGACCACAGGCAGCGCGGCATCGCCCGGACGCAGGAAATAACCGTGCATCGAATGCACATGGCGCGCCTCTTCCACGGTCTGGCTGGCCGCCGACAACGACTGGCCCAATACCTGGCCGCCGAACAACTGGCGAAACCCCAAATCCTGGCTGCGACCGCGAAACAGGTTCTCTTCGATCGGTTCCAGGGTCAGCAGGTCGACCAGATCTTCCAACACGTGGCTCATTCAGACTTTCCTCACACAGCGCAATACCGCGCAGGCTAAGCCACGGCGGTGGATCGATTGTTGGCCCAGGCCATTTTGGCGGGCAGTATAAACGTCCGTGTCGGCTAACCGTGCAGGGTCTGCAACCACTGCTCACGATTGATGCGATAGAGCACATGGTGACGCAAAGGATGACCGACGGCGAGTGTCGGGTGCTCGAAGTCGTCCGCCGGGTCATGCTGCATGCCAATGGCCTGCATGACCTTTTGCGAGGGCAGGTTATCGACGGCGGTGAACGCCACCACTTCTTCCAGCGTCAACTGGTCGAAGGCACAACGCAGCGCGGTCCACGCCGCTTCGCTGGCATACCCCAGGCCCCAGTGCTCCCGGGCCAGGCGCCAGCCGATCTCGATGGCCGGCGTGAACGGCGCGTCGAACCCGACCACACCGAGCCCGGTAAAGCCAATGAAGGCCCCGGTGTCCTTGCGTTCCAGCGCCCACAAACCAAAACCATGCTCGGCGAAATGCCCACGCACGCGACCGATCAGGGCGGCGCTTTCCAGGCGGCTCAGGCGCGCCGGGAAATACCGCATCACCTGCGGATCGGCGCACATGGCGGCAAATTCCGGCAAGTCATCATCGCGCCACTGCCGCAAGAGCAACCGTGCGCTTTCCAGTTCCAGTATCGGCTCCATCTTCACTCCCTTTCCATGCCCCAGAGTCTACATCGCTGGTAGGATCCGTCACTCAATCACTACTGAAAACACCATGCCGCTACCGCTGATCTATCACGAAGACTACAGCCCCGAATTCCCGGCGGAACATCGTTTCCCCATGGACAAGTTTCGCCTGCTGCGCGATCACCTGGTGGACAGCGGCCTGACCCGCGACGCGGACCTGTTGCGCCCATCGCTGTGCCCGCCGGACATTCTCGCCCTGGCCCACGACCGTGGGTATATCGAACGCTACATGGGCGGCGAGTTGTCCCGCGAAGACCAACGGCGACTGGGTCTGCCCTGGAGCGAGGCCCTGGCCCGCCGAACGGTACGCGCCGTGGGCGGTTCGCTCCTGGCCGCCGAACAAGCCCTCGAACACGGACTGGCCTGCCACTTGGCCGGCGGCACCCATCACGCCCACTACGACCACCCGGCCGGGTTCTGCATTTTCAACGACCTGGCGGTGATCAGCCGCTATTTCCTGGCCAGCGGTCGGGTCTCGCGAGTGCTGATTTTCGATTGCGATGTGCATCAGGGCGACGGTACCGCCCGAATACTCCATGACACCCCGGACGCCGTGACAGTTTCCTTGCACTGCGAAAAGAATTTTCCCGCACGCAAAGCGCAAAGCGACTGGGACATCCCGCTGCCGATGGGCATGGGCGACGCCGCTTACTTGAACGTGGTGGACGATGCGCTCAACTACCTGCTGCCGCTCTACCAGCCGGACCTGGTGCTGTATGACGCCGGCGTCGACGTGCACAAGGACGACGCCCTCGGTTATCTGAAGCTGACGGACGAAGGCCTCGCCGCCCGGGACGAGAGCGTCATGCGCCATTGCCTGGGACGCGACATCCCGGTGGTCGGCGTGATCGGCGGAGGCTACAGCAAGGACCGCCAGGCCCTGGCCCGCCGCCACGGGATCCTGCACCACAGCGCACAAAGGGTCTGGACGTCATCAGGTTGTCATTGAAACCTGGGCTTTACCCACAATGCCTGTGGAGCGGCCTGTGGATAACCTGAGCGAAACGGCCTACAGGCTATGTCGCCTGTAGCGTGCAGAGGCTTGGCTATTTTTTGATCAGACTTCTCAAGAACACCTACCTTCCCATGTGGGAGCGAGCTTGCTCGCGATAGCGGAGTATCAGCCACATCAATCTCGCTGACACACCGCTATCGCGAGCAAGCTCGCTCCCACAGGGATTTGTGCTGATAGAATGCCCCGCCTATCCCAACCCCCACAGTTCACATCATGACCTCGACCGCCCAGCCCTCCTCCTCAAACATCGCCATCATCGGCGGCGGCCCCGCCGGCCTGATGGCGGCCGAGGTGTTGAGCCAGGCCGGCCTGCAGGTCGACCTGTACGACGGCATGCCATCGGTGGGCAGGAAATTCCTGCTGGCCGGCGTGGGCGGCATGAACATCACCCACTCCGAAGCCTTCCCGGCCTTCCTGTCCCGCTACGCCGAACGCGCGCCAAACCTCGCACCGCTGTTGCGGGCCTTCGGGGCGGATGAGTTATGCACATGGATCCACGGGCTGGGCATCGACACCTTTGTCGGCAGCTCCGGGCGGGTCTTTCCTACCGACATGAAGGCCGCTCCACTGTTGCGCGCCTGGCTCAAACGCCTGCGCGATGCTGGCGTGGTGATCCACACCCGTCATCGCTGGCTCGGCTGGAATCCCGATGGCAGCTTGCGCATCGCCTCGCCGGACGGTGAACAAACCTTGCGCCCCAAGGCCACCTTGCTGGCGTTGGGCGGCAGCAGTTGGTCGCGCCTGGGCTCCGACGGCGCCTGGATGCTACCGCTGGAACAACGCGGCGTAGCCCTGGCGCCACTGCAACCGAGCAACTGCGGGTTCGAGGTCGAGGCCTGGAGCGACCTGATGATCAGCAAATTTGCCGGTGCCCCGCTCAAGAACATCGCCATGGGCCTGAACGACGATGTGCCACGCCTCGGCGAATGCGTGATCACCGCCACCGGCCTCGAAGGCAGCCTGGTCTATGCCCTGTCGGCAGCGATTCGCGAAACCATCAACCGACATGGCAGCGCGACCCTTCATATGGACCTGTTGCCGGGCCGGCCTGTGGATAAGATCCTCCAGGCCCTGAACAAACCGCGTGGGTCACGCTCGATGGCCAAGCACTTGCACAGCCAATTGGGGATCGACGGGGTCAAGGCGGCACTGTTGCGCGAGCTCACCCCGGTCGAGTGCTTCACTGACCCGGCACAACTGGCCCAGGCGATCAAAGCCCTGCCGATCACCCTGGTGAAGCCCCGGCCCCTGGACGAAGCCATCAGCAGCGCCGGTGGCGTGACGTTCGAAGCCCTGGATGAACGCCTGATGCTCAAGAAAGTGCCCGGCGTTTTCTGCGCCGGGGAAATGCTCGATTGGGAAGCGCCGACCGGCGGTTACCTGCTCACGGCGTGCTTTGCCAGCGGCCGGGCGGCGGGGTTGGGAATGGTGGAGTGGTTACAGCGTCTGGATTGAAGATCGAGGCGCGCCCATCGCGAGCAAGCTCGCTCCCACAGAAGATCTGTAGCGGACACCGGATCTGTGCACACCTGAGAACCACTGTGGGAGCGAGCTTGCTCGCGATAGCGATGTATCAGACGCCGCGAATCATCAAGGCTTACGCTTACGCGGCCCAGTGTTGAACACCGGCACTTTTCGCACAGGCTTGACCGAAGGTTCCACAGGCGCAGCGTCGCCACTGTCCACCCACTTGCCCAGGTTGCGCTTGCCGCCACCACCGGAGGTTTTCGGTTTCTTCGGCTTTTTCGGTTTCTTGATCACCTGGCCGCTGGCATCGGTGTCCGGTACCCGATGCTCGGGTTCGAAGTCCTGTTCCATCTGGCGAGTCAGCGTCTGACGCGTCAACATCTCGATGGCCGACAGCAAATTCACTTCATCGGCGCAGACCAGGGAGATCGCTTCCCCCGTCGAGCCCGCCCGACCGGTACGGCCGATGCGGTGGATGTAGTCCTCGGCGACGATCGGCAGGTCGAAGTTCACCACCAGCGGCAAATCCTCGATATCCAAACCACGGGCGGCGACGTCGGTGGCTACCAGGATCTGCACTTCACTGGCCTTGAAGCGGTCCAGCGCACGTTGGCGGGTGGCCTGGGGTTTGTCACCGTGGATACCGTCGGCGTTGACACCCAGGCCCTGGAGTTTTTCCACCAGCGCATCGACGCCGTTGCGGGTCTTGGCAAAGACCAGCACCTGCTTCCACTTGTTCTTGCGCATCAGGTGCACGAACAATTCCGGCTTGCGCTTCTTGTCCACCGTCACCACCCACTGCTTGACGGTGTTGGCGGCCACGTTGCGCGGGCTCACTTCAATGCTCAGCGGATCGTTGAGCATCTGCCCGGCCAGCAGGCGGATCGCATCGGAAAAGGTCGCAGAGAAAAGCAGCGTCTGGCGCTTCTTCGGCAGGGCCTTGTAGATATGCGCCAGCTCCTCGGAGAAGCCCAGGTCGAGCATGCGGTCGGCTTCGTCCAGCACCAGGGTCTGCAGTTGATTGAACTTCAGCGCGTTCTGGCGGAACAAGTCGAGCAAGCGACCCGGCGTGGCGACGAGCAGGTCGACGCCTTTGCGCAGCTTCATCATCTGCGGGTTGATGCTCACGCCGCCGTACACGGCGTAGGTGCTCAGCGGCAGGTTTTGCGCGTATTGACGAACGCTTTCATGGACCTGCTCAGCCAGTTCACGGGTCGGCACCAGGATCAACGCCCGCACCGAGTTGGCGGCGACCTTCGGCCCTTCGGTGGTCAGCAACTGCAACAGCGGCACCGCAAAACCGGCGGTCTTGCCGGTGCCGGTCTGGGCCGCGGCCATCAGGTCGCGACCGGCGAGCACCGCCGGCATGGCTTGGGCCTGAACCGGCGTCGGGGTCTGGTAGCCGAGCGTCTCGAGGGCGCGCAGCAAGGGTTCGATCAGGCCAAGGGTGGCGAAAGTCATGGAGATACCGTAGGAAAAATCAGCGCAAGGTGTGCAATGCGCGGCAGTTTACCCTAAATCAGGTGGCGGCCGGCGCAGGCTTGGGTTTGCGCCACTGCGGCAAGCCGATCAATACCACCGCACCGATGATCACCAACATCGCCAAGGCCTCCTCGAATCCGATGGTTTCACCGGCGAATACAATGCCCAGCAACACCGCCACGGCCGGGTTGACGTAGGCATAGCTGGTGGCCGCCGCCGGACGCACGTGCTTGAGCAGGTACATGTAGGCATTGAAGGCGATGATCGAACCGAAGCAAGTCAGGTAAGCCAAGGCGAGCCAGCCTTCCAGCGGCGGCATGCTCTCCAGGTGTTCGCCGCTGGCCACGCTGCCGATCAACAGCACCACACCGCCCACCAGCATTTCCACGGCGCTAGCCATCGCCCCCGCTGGCAACGGCAGGTGTTTGCTCAGCACCGAACCGAACGCCCAAGAGGCCGCCGCAAACACCAGCAACGTCGCCCCCAACGGGCTGGACTGCAGGTTGGAACCGAGGTTGAGCATGGCGATGCCGATCAAGCCCAGCGCAATCCCCGCCCATTCCAGACGGGTATTACGCGCGCCCCAGAAATAGCCGCACAGCAAGGTAAACAAAGGCACCGTCGCCACGGCCAACGCCGCGACCCCGGACGCCACGCCCGTGTGCTCGGCAACACTGACCGCGCCGTTGCCGAAACTGAGCAACAGCACGCCAATGATGGCCCCGGCCTTCCATTGTGCCCAGGTCGGTGCCGGTGCCCCGCGCCAGCGCAGGAAGCCGTACATCAGCGAACCGGCCAGCACAAAACGAATCCCGGCCAGCAGCAAAGGCGGCCAATGTTCCACGCCGATGCGAATCACCAGGTAAGTCGAGCCCCAGATGACATACAAGGCAAAGAAGGCAGCGATCAATGGCAGGGGGAAACGGCGTGGGCCAGGCATGTTCAGCTCGAAGTCAGGACAATGAGAGACGCTATTCTAGAAAGGCGACAGACGGAAATTAAGCTACAAAACCTGTTTATCCGGGCCATACACTTTTCAAAACGTGGAGATTGGCGCTATAAACCGCGCTTTCGAAAGTCACGTCATCTGGAAGCCAACCCGTGGATAAATACGACCGCATGCTGCTCGCCGCCCTGCTGGAAAACGGTCGTGCGTCCTACGCCGAATTGGCCCGCAAAGTGAACCTGTCAGCCCCGGCCGTGGCCGAACGAGTGAGCAAACTGGAAGCCAGCGGCGTCATCACCGGTTATCAGGCCAAAGTCGACATGGCGAAGATCGGCCTGCCGGTGCAGTGCGTCATCGAACTGCGAATGAACCAGCACGGCAACCAGAAGACCTACGACGAACTGTGCAAGATCCCACAACTGACCGAATGCCACCGGGTCACCGGCGACCCCTGCGTGATCATGCAGGCGGCGGTTGGCTCGATGCCCGAGCTGGAAGAGCTGATCAACCGCATCGCCAAGTTCGGTTTCAGCAAGACCTCGATCGTGCTGTCCAGCGCTATTGAAAAACGCGTGCCGTTGGGGCAGTTGGAAGGCAACGGTAAGTAATCCGCTCAACACAGACCAACCCTGTGGGAGCGAGCTTGCTCGCGATAGCTTTGGATCAGCCAACATTCATGTCGACTGACACACCGCAATCGCGAGCAAGCTCGCTCCCACAGTTTTTGTTTTGTGGTGTGTTTAGAACCCGCGATGCCGCTTGAGATGCTCGTTGATCTTCGCCGCCGGCACTTTTTGCAAACTGCACAGCAAATCATGGGACAACTCCCGCAGCCCATGCTTTTGCCGCAGTTCCGAAGCCAGGTGCGCGGTGAGGTTGGCGGCCATTTCGGCGTCGGCCATGGCCCGGTGAGCCTGGCCGGTGTGGGGCAAGCCGGCGAACGTGTTGAGCGTGCCGAGCTTGTGGTTCGGTGCCGCCGGCATCAAGCGCCGGGCCAGCAACAGGGAGCAGGCAAAATTCTGCAGGCGGGTGCGCTTGATGCGTCCCAGCTCGAAATCCCAGAACTTCTGGTCGAACGCGGCGTTGTGGGCCAGCAGCGGCGTGATGCCGACGAACTCGTTGACCTCGTTCATGACCTTTTCCGCCGACGGTGCGCTGCGCAGCATCGCGTTGCTGATGCCGGTCAGTTGCTCGATGAAGGCCGGCACCCGGACGCCGGCATTCATCAGGCTCTGGTAGCGGTCGACGATCCGGCCTTGCTCGAGCATCACCACCGCGATTTCAGTCGCCCGGCAACCGCTGCTCGGGGTGATCCCGGTGGTTTCAAAGTCGATGACTGCGATGCGTTCCAAACCTTTTGAACTCCGTGAAAATCAATTCTTGAGCAACAACGCGCCTTCGATGGGCACATAGCGACTGGCGGCGCGGATCAGCGAGTTGGCGGTCAACCCCGGCACGCCATAGGCCACGGCCTGCACACCGTGCTTCTGGATGATGCGTTCGAGCAACATGTCGAAATCGCCATCGCCGGAGGCCAGCACCACTTCATCGACGTGGTCGGCGGCGTCCATGATGTCCAGCGTGATGCCCACGTCCCAGTCGCCCTTGGCCGAGCCGTCGCTGCGCTGGATATAGGGCTTGAGCTTCACGATGAAACCCAGGTTGCGCAGGATCTGCTGGAATTGCTGTTGCTTGCTGTCACCGCGGTCGATCGCATAGGCATAGGCCTCGACAATCTGCCCCTGCTTGCTGACATCGGCCCACAGCGCGGCGTAGTTGAAATGGCAGCCGTAAGCCTGGCGCACGGTGTAGTAGAGGTTCTGGACATCGGCGAACACTGCAATTTTTTTCACCGCGTTTCCTCTTGGATGCACACGTACGCAGACCACCAGGGCCGAAAAGTCGCCCAGTATGCCAGCCAGAAGGATTGTTCCGCGAATAATCGGCCCGAGGCGCCAGGGCGCCCCGGACGAATGGCAGGTCAGACGAAGGAGTCGTCGTCGCCGAAGGAGGATGAATCGTCGCTGTAGTCCGCGTCGCTGAACCCGCCCTGGTCGTTGCCGTAGGCGTCGTTATCGGCCACCCGCGAATCATCGCCCCAGCCGTTGTCGCCGTTGTTGGCAGTGTCGTTGACCGGTTGCGCCGGTTCTTCCTTGATGACCTCGACGATTTCCTGGGGTTGCTGGTTACTGTGGAACAGACTGCTGATGCCTTGGGCCAGCATCACGCCGCCAGCCACGCCCGCCGCGGTTTTCAGCGCACCGCCGAGGAAGCTGCCCGCTGCCGGGGCCTGCTGCGGTGCGCCATAATTGCCGGACGGCGCGCCGAAGCCCTGTTGGGGCGGGGCATTGAAGGACGGTTGCGCCGGTTCGCGCCAACCACCACCGCTGGAAGCCGGCGCGCTCGTCGGGCGCGAGTCCCGCGGGCTGCCGCCGAAAATACTCGAGAGGAAACCACCGCCACCGCTGGGGGCCGGCGCTTGCTTGCGAGCCTGTTGCAGCTCGGCCTGCAATTGCTCGACCTGCTGGGCGAGTTGCTTGTTCTGCTCATCGAGGCGCTTGATCGCGGCCTCCTGCACCAGGATCGCCTGGGCCATGAAATAGCCCGCCGCTGGCTGGCTCGCCAGGTGTTCCTTGATCCGCGCCTCGGCCTGGGCATCGCGCGGGGCTGAATCCTTTTCGGCCTGTTGCAGCCGTGAAAACAGTCCATCGATCAGGGTTTGTTCTTCGCTGTTCATGGCGACCTCATTCGATTGCCGGGTAGAAACCATTCCGATCCCAAAGACCGGTGCCCATCAGTAATGGGGCTCGCCGGAAAGCTTTCAATGGTCTTTACCTGATGTTTACGTTTGTTTATGCGGTCACCTGATGGGTAAAGTGTCGGACCGCTTTTTTGAATTGCGATACCGCCCCATGAATCCGTTAGAAGTACTGCGTGACTCCTTGTATTTTTTCAAGCGCCATCTGGGCCGGATCGCCCAACTGTGCCTGCCACTGGTGATACTCGAGGCGTTGCTGCAGCAAGGCGTGGACAGCGCCCTCGGCCCCGAGGGTTTCCCCGGCTACAGCGTGATTGTCGGGCTGCTGGTGTACCCGCTGTACACCGCCGCATTGATCCTGTTTCTCGACACCCGCAGCCGCGGTGAAGCGCCACGCACGCGCGATCTGCTCGCCATGGCCCTGACCCTGTGGCCACGCTTTGCCTTGCTGACGGCCCTCAATACGCTGCTGATCCTGGTGGGGCTGTCGTTGTACTTCCTGCCGGGCCTGTGGCTGATGGTGACCCTGGCCTTCGGCGAATACCTGTTGGTCCTCAGGGGCCTGCCCCCCCTGGCGGCGATGAAGGAAAGCCTGAACATGTCTCGCGGCAATTTCTGGCGAGTCCTGTTGTGCATTCTGTGTGTGATGACCCCGCTGTGGCTGCTCAAGGGCGCCAGCGTCTCGATGTATCCGTCGCCGCAGAACCCCGTGGTCAGCTTGCTGATCGACAGCATCCACAGCTTCCTGCAACTGTTCACCACCGTGGTGCTGTTCCGCCTGTTCATGCTGATCGAAGCCAAGCCCGGGAGCCGCTGATCGCACACGGCGAGCGCCTGGGCTTGGGCTTGAGAACCGCTCTCGGTTATGCTCGGGAGCACTTTTGCGTTTCGCCCATAAGCCGAGCCATGACCCGTCTATTGCGCTACACCTTGCTGGGCCTGCTGTTGATCCTCAGCCTGGCCGCCCTGTCGATCTATGGCCTGACCTGGCGGCCACAGCCCCGGGAAACCGTGCCGGTCAGTTGCACCGCCAACGCAGCAAAGCTGGCGCCCGGCCAAGCCTTGAAGGTGATGACCTGGAACGTCCAGTTCCTCGCCGGCAAGCGCTACGTGTTCTGGCACGACCTGGCCCAGGGCGACGATGAAAGCCCGACCCTGGAAGACATGGCCTTCAGCCTCGACGAAGTGGCCCGGGTCATCCGCGACGAGCAACCGGACATCGTGCTGCTCCAGGAACTGGACAAGGGCGCCAAGGCCAGCGATTACCAGGACCAGCTCAAACTGTTGCAGGAGCGCCTGGCCGACCTCTATCCGTGCGGCACCAGCGCCTTCGACTGGAAAGCCGACTTCATCCCCGACCCGCACATCTTCGGCAGCGTCGGCCGGCAACTGGCGACCCTGAGCCGCTACCGCATCGACCATGCCGAACGGGTGCAACTGCCGGTGGCCGACGCCAATTTCATCAGCCGTCAGTTCCAGCCGAAAAATGCCTTGTTGGTGAGTTATCTATCACTGAGCGACGGCGGCCAGTTGGCAGTACTTAACACCCATCTGGAACGGGCCACCGAACCGGACGAAACCCTGCCCAGACAAATCACCGCCGTGAGCAAGGCCCTGGACAAGTTCGAATCCGCGGGCACGCCCTGGCTGATCGGCGGCGACTTCAACCTGCTGCCCCTGGGTCAGTACCGGCGCCTGCCGTCCGAGCAACGCACGCCCTACTCCGCCGACAGCCCCCTGCACCTGCTGTGGGACAAATACCCAATGATCCCCACCAACAACGAAGCCAGCGGCATCGACCGCGAACACTGGCTGACCCACTACCCGAACGACCCCGGCCTCAACGGCCCCGACCGCACCGTCGACTACCTGTTCTACAGCCCCCGGATCAAACGGGTTGAAGCCCAGGTAAGGCAGGATGACACCTTGCGCATCTCCGATCATTTGCCGGTGATAGCACGGTTTTTGTTGCCGGCAATGCCGTGATTTGAGCCCCATCACCGAACAACTGTGGGAGCGGGCTTGCTCGCGAATACGGTGGGTCAGTTACATAAATTATTGACTGACACTCCGCATTCGCGAGCAAGCCCGCTCCCACAAAGGTTTTGTGTCGGCCCCAATTACTTACGCGGCTTGACCCGCGCCGTCGCCTCCGCCACCAGCGGATCATCCGGCCAGTAATGCTTGGGATACCGCCCCTTGAGATCCTTCTTCACCTCGGCGTAGGTGCTGCGCCAGAAGTTCGCCAGGTCCTGGGTGACCTGTACCGGTCGGCGCGCCGGGGACAGCAGGTGCAACTTGACCACCTGCCGCCCGCCGGCAATGCGCGGGGTGTCGGCCAGGCCGAAGAGTTCCTGCAAGCGCACCGCCAGGATCGGCGGATGTTCGCTATAGTCCAGCCGGATCGACGAACCCGAGGGCACGCTCAAATGATGCGGCGCCAGTTCATCCAAGCGTTGCGGCAGGGGCCAGGGCAACAGGTTGTGAACGATGCTCGACAGGTCCAGGTTGGCGAAATGGCTGAGGCGCGAGACGCGGCCCAGGTACGGCATCAACCAATGCTCGAGGCTGTCCAGCAAGGCGCCGTCGCTGACGTCCGGCCACTCGCTTTCACCCTTGGTGTCCAGGTCCAGACGACGCAGCAGCGCCACCCGCGCCTGCCATTGCCGCAGTTCCGGGGTCCAGGGCAACAATTCCAGGCCCTTGCGCCGCACCAGGTTCACCAGGGCCTGGCTACGGGCTGACTCATCCAGGCCGGTCAACGGTTCGCGGCTGAGCACCAGTTCGCCGACCTTGCGCTGGCGCTCGGCTCGCAGCACGCCTTCGCGCTCGTCCCAATCCAGTTGATCCACCGTGCGCACTTGCTCGGCCAATACCGACTCGAACAGTGCCGGGTCGAAATCCGTCGCCAGGTAGATCCGCTCTTCCCGCTGGCCCTGGCGGCTGCCCAGGTCGGCGATCACCAGCCACGCTTGTTTCATCAGGCTGTCAGCCTCGGCAAACAGCGCCGCACGGCCGTTGGCCAGGCGATACTCCGCGCCGCCCGGCCGGCGCTGTTGGGCAACGCGGTCCGGGTACGCCAAGGCCAGCAACGCGCCGAGCCAGCGCGGATGGTCGGGATCGGCCACGGCTTCTTCAGCCTTGCCCCGCAAATAGCCGCGATATTGCCGGGCCAGTTGCCGCGCCCGCTGTACCCCGCCCTGAGCGCCCCGCGCCGCCCGTTCTTCGCCGGACAGCAAGGCCAGGCGACTGTGCAGGTCCGCGCCGGCGCCACGGAGAATGTCGCGCTCGCCCAACAGTGCGGCGACGTTGCAGGCCATGTCCGCCAGTCCCAGGGCCTGGCCGCGCAACAGCAGGTGGGCGATACGCGGGTGGGCCGGCAGTTCGGCCATGGCCTGGCCGTGGCGGGTCAGTTGCTCGCCCTCCAGCGCGCCCAGGCGTTGCAGCAGGTCCTGGGCCTGGGCATACGCGGCGGCGGGTGGGACGTCGAGCCAGACCAGTTGCTGCGGCGTCACGCCCCAGCGTCCCAACTGCAGGGCCAACCCGGCCAGGTCCGCCGACAGGATCTCCGCGCTGCCGTAAGCGGCCAATTGTTCATGCTGGTCTTCGGACCACAACCGGTAGCACACCCCCGGTTCCAGGCGCCCGGCGCGACCGGCCCGCTGGGTGGCGCTGGCCCGGGAAATGCGCTGGGTGTCGAGCCGGGTCATGCCGCTGCCCGGGTCGAAACGCGGTACCCGGGCCAGTCCGGCGTCGATCACCACCCGCACGCCATTGATGGTCAGGCTGGTTTCGGCAATGTTGGTGGCCAACACCACCTTGCGCTGGCCGTGGGGCGCCGGGTCGATGGCGGCGCGCTGGGCGGCGAGGTCCAGCTCGCCGTGCAACGGGCAGAGCAAGACGTTGCCGCCTTCGCCCAGGGTCTCGGCCAGTTGCTGATGGACTCGACGGATCTCCGCCTGCCCAGGCAGGAACACCAAGACGCTGCCGGTTTCATCGTGCAGTGCTTCAAGCACGGTCTGCACCAGCCGTGGCTCGATGAACTCGCCGGGCTGGAATGGCCGGCCCCAGCGCACCGTCACCGGGAACATGCGGCCTTCGCTGCGCAGGATCGGCGCGTTGTCCAACAACCCGGCCAGGCGTTCGCCTTCCAGGGTGGCGGACATCAGCAGGATCTTCAGCGGCTGGTCGTCGCGAAACAACTCCCGACCGTTGAGGCTCAAGGCCAGGGCCAGGTCGGCGTCGAGGCTGCGTTCATGGAACTCGTCGAAAATCAGCAGCCCCACACCTTCCAGCGCCGGATCGTCCTGCAAACGGCGTGTGAGAATGCCTTCGGTGACCACCTCGATGCGGGTCTTGGGCCCGACCTTGCTGTCGAGGCGAATCCTATAGCCAACCGTCTCACCGACCTTCTCCCCCAGTTCGCTGGCCAGCCGCTCGGCCGCCGCCCGTGCCGCCAGGCGCCGGGGTTCGAGCATCAGGATGGTCTGCCCGGCCAGCCAGGGCTCGTTCAGCAAGGCCAGGGGAACGCGGGTGGTTTTACCGGCACCGGGCGGCGCTTCAAGCACGGCTTCGTGGCGCAAGGCCAGGGCTTGGCGCAGGGCGGGTAAAACTTCATCAATCGGCAAAGAAATCATGCTGGCTCCAAAACAGAGGGCCGAGTATAACGGCGAACTGTTTAGCGTGGTCTGGACTCCAACCAGCAACGCCTCTACTACCTGTTCAGGAGATTGCTATGCGTATTCCCTCTCGCGTGATCGGTGGCGTGCTGGTCGCCACCCTGCTGACCCAGATCAGCGCCTGTGGCTCGATCTTCTACCCGGACCGTCGCGGCCAGATCGACGGCAAGATCGACCCGGCCATCGCCGCCCTCGATGCCGTCGGCCTGCTGTTCTACATCATCCCCGGCCTGATCGCGTTCGCCGTGGACTTTGCCACCGGCGCCATCTATTTCGAGCCGGGCCGCAGCGTGCAGATCGAGCCAGAGAAACTCAAGCCGGCCATCAACCCCGACGGCACAGTCAATAACCAAAAACTGCAGGCGATCCTGGAACGCGAACTGGGCCGCAGCTTCCCGCTGGACGATCCTCGCCTGATCCAACACAAAGGCAGCGCGCAGCAACTGGCCACGCTCGGTCTCAAACCGGCCGCATGACCGGCGCTGCAGAAGGAACGACCGCGCCATGACCACCAGTACCGAACACGCTCGCCTGTTGCGCCTGGCCACCCGGGCGTCGGTGGCCGTAGCCCTTGTCCTGATCGTCGCCAAGGCCCTGGCCTGGTGGCTCAGCGGTTCGGTGAGCATGCTCGCCGGCCTGACCGACTCGGCGCTGGACGGCGTCACCTCGCTGCTCAATCTGCTGGCGGTGCATTACGCCCTGCGCCCCGCCGACGATGACCATCGCTATGGTCATGGCAAGGCCGAGTCCCTGGCCGGCATGGCCCAGGCGCTGTTTATCGGCGGCAGTGCGGTATTGATTGCCTTGCAGGCCTTTGAGCGCCTGAAAGAGCCGGTGCCGGTGGACGCGCCCTGGCTCAGCGTCGGCGTGATCGTGTTTTCCCTGGGGCTGACCCTGGCGCTGCTGGCGTTGCAGCATCGGGTCATCCGCGCTACCGGTTCCAACGCCGTGCGCGCCGATTCGCTGCACTATCGCTCCGACCTGTTGCTCAACGGCAGCATCCTGGTCGCGCTGGTACTGGCCGGGTTCGGCTGGTATCAACTCGACGCCTGGTTCGGCCTGGGCATTGCGGCGTACATCCTGTGGAGCGCCATCCAGATTGCTCGGGAAAGCTTCGCGGTGCTGATGGATGAAGAACTGCCGCCCGACGTCAGCCAGCGCATGCTGGAACTGGCCTGTGCCGTACCCGGCGTGCTCGGCGCCCATGACCTGCGTACGCGGGTCTCCGGTAACCACTGGTTCGTGCAACTGCACCTGGAGTTGCCGGGGGAACTGACCCTGTCAGTGGCCCATGGCATCAGCGACCAGGCCGCCGATGCCATCCACCGTGCTTACCCGAAGGCCGAGGTTCTGGTGCATGCCGATCCGTCGGAAGTGGTGAAGCGCGCCAGCGCATAAGCTGTCGAACATCGAACCTGTGGCGAGGGGATTTATCCCCGCTGGACTGCGAAGCAGTCCCAAAGCAGCGACTCAACCGTTCTGGCACACCGAGTTGTGGAACCTGAGGGCTGCTCCGCAGCCCAGCGGGGATAAATCCCCTCGCCACAAGAACGGGCATTCCCCTCTTCTCAAAACTCAGTACGTCACCTGATACCCACGACTGCTCAAGCAACTGCCCTGGGCCTGGCGATAGGTCTGCACCACTTCAGGTGCCGGTGGGTAGGTGTAGTTGCGCGGATCGAACCCGCTCTGCTGCACCGCCCAGCGATAGCAGTCGTAGCCATCCTGATTGACCTGCTCGGGCGACTGGCCGTTGGCCGGATAGGCCACCACATCGAAACTGTTGCCTTGGGGCTGCGGCTGCGGGTTGGCGACCGGCGCATCGACCACGACGTAATCCTGAGTGTTGGCTTCGTAGATGTAATAGGCGCCGGCCGCGAGGAAGAATAGCGAACTGCCGATCCACACTTCCCGGGCGTAATCGGGCAGGTAACGGGTGCGGATGCCCCGCGGTGGCGCGACCACCACATAACGCGGCCCTTGAGGGCGATACCAGTAGCCGCCCGAATAGAAATAGTCCTGGCCGCGATAAGGCACACGGTAGTTGCGATCCGGGAAACGGTCGATCACATAACCAGGACGGTATTGCGGCCCCGGCCCCCAACCGTTGCCGTGCCCACCCGGCCGGCCGGGCCAAGGCCGATCGGGACGGCCGTCATGGTCAGGACGCGGACCTGCGTTCGGATAACCATCGTTGCGCCGAGGAATATCGCGGTAATACCCCGGTTGCGGCTCACGGGTCTGGGTCACGCTGTCGGGCCGGCCCTGAATGGGCAAGTTGTTGCCAGGCTGCGGCTGCGGGCGGCCATGGCCGTTGGGGTCTTGAGGCCCACGGTCATAGTGCTGGCCGCCCTGGTATTGCGGCTGCGGCTTGACCTCGAACTGGCGACTGTTGTCGCCCCGAATGATTTCGTTGCTCTGCGGCCTTGGCTGGCCCGAGTAACCCTGGCCGTTGCCGCCGCGCCCGTCCGGCCCGTGACTGCCATCCGGGCCGCCACGGTTTTGCTGATCGTCGGCCATTCCCTGCGCACTGACACTTGCCCACAACAGACCAACACCTGCCAAACGCCAGATGCGCGACTTCATGAAATTCCTCACAACGGTTCAGGGCCTGATGATAAGACTGGAAAAGCCCAGGCCGGTTCTGCGACAGGTTATCAGCCACGGGGTTTATTTCGCAGGCTGCTGAAAGTTTTCCTCTAAGATGCCTATCGATTTCGCCGGTTGACAGGACTTCCGTTCACCCGTAACGACTACCGGCATCTGTCGCAATGAGCCAATCAAGGGAGTGAAGGCATGTCAATTCCATTCAGGTGGGGTCAAGGGCACCTCATGCGGATCCTCGTCACGAGGATCCGTCTTGGTGCTCTGATGCTGCTGCCCGTAGCCCTGTCGGCCTGCGGGCATGCACCGCTGGTGCAGGAAAACGACAGACGTCTAAGCCGTATGTTGTGTGAAGTAGGGGAGCAGCGGGTAACGTTGAGTCCGCGTTTTTCTTACGATCTGCCTGGACCGCTGCGCCATACGCCATGTGGCACCTTGGAAAGCGGTTTCGACTATGACAAGCGACGTGATGTGCAAACGGCAGGTACCACCGGCAGCTTTCGGGCCGGAGCGCTTGAAATACTGGCCTCATCATTGTCCCTCGTCGTAGAGGGTTGGCTCGATGGGCGGGAAGAAGGCACCTTGTATACCCCGGAACAATTTCTCCAATACCAACTTGCCTTAATGGATGTGACTTCAAGCAAAGCACGGCCGCAGGACATCAACTGGGTCACTCACCGGAGCATGCAGTGCCTTCGCTTCCACAACGTCTGGCATGGCCCGTCGGGATCCTGGGAAGAGGACGTAAAATACTGGTGTTGGGAAAACCAGAGCGGTCTGAAACAACCGTTCTCGGTCAGCGCCGGCCAACGCTTACCCGAAGGCACCAAGGGCTACGACCTGGATCAGGCCTTTATCCTGCCCTTCTTCCAGAGCCTGAAAATCAATCGCCTGTCCGATACCGCCCTGGCCGAGGCTGACGCAAAAATCAAAGCCGCCTGCGCCCACGTCAAATCCCGCTATGACCAGCATCTGAACTGGGGCGACGACTATCCAGACAAACGCCTGACCCGCCAACGCCTGCGCTCTTGCGGATATGACGCGCCCTAGCCAAAGCAGAATCTGCGCCCAATAAAAAAGGGAGACCCGTCGGCCTCCCCTTGAGAATTTCGTCCGTGCGCGACGCTTATGACGTCGGCTCACCTCACGCCGTCTTCTGGACGGTGTGCAGCTCGGGGGTCTGCCAGTACCGGTGGGTACTGCGACCGCAGCCGGCCTGATTGGGCGGGCTGCACTGGACTGTTTGTCCGAGCAGTGATCTTGGTGGTAAGCATAAGCCTGGGGTGCCGACGGATGATTGCGAAGATTGCTTAAATAAACATCACTTGCGCAATTTTTAACCCCGGATAGATAATCTGCCGCAATTATCAAGATAAAGGCCCGACCGATGAGCAAACTCGACCGTTACGACCTGAGCATTCTGGCGGAATTGCAGCGCGACGCGCGCATCTCCAACCAGGAACTGGCCGAACGCATCGGCCTGTCGCCCTCCCCTTGCTCGCGACGGGTCAAGCAGTTGGAAGATGACGGCTACATCACCCGCCAGGTCGCCCTGCTCGACCGCAAGCTGCTGGGCCTGAGCCTGACGGCTTATGTGCTGATCGGCATGGACCGCCACACACCCGAGCGCTTCGAGAACTTCGAAGCCGCCATCCGCAACCTGCCGCAAGTGCTGGAGTGCAGCTTGGTCACCGGCATGGACGCGGACTATCAGCTCAAGGTGGTGGTGCCGGACATGGACCATTACCAGAAACTGCTGTTGGGGCACCTGACCCGGATCGATGGCGTCACCAGCGTGCGTTCGAGCTTTGTGCTGAACCAGGTGCTTAACAGTACCGAGCTGCCGTTGACTCATCTGCGCAGTTGAAGGCGCCATCGCGAGCAGGCTCGCTCCCACATGGGTTCCGGATGCTCACAGAAATCGCGCCCACCGCAAATCCGTGTGGGAGCGAGCTTGCTCGCGATAGCGGTGGTTCAGCTTGCATTGACGTTGGATGTGCTACCGCCATCGCGAGCAAGCTCGCTCCCACATGGGTCTATAGCGTCAGCCCAGGCGATGAATAGCTGCGACACACCGCCGCAGGCCAATCCCCCACCCGCCCCCCATGCCTTATACTCGCCGCGCCTTTTCAATCCCGCCCACGCCGGAGTGTCCTGATGGATCCTGCTGTTTTCGAAGAGTGGATGATGACCGGCCTGGTCAGCATCCTGATCATTTTCATGGGTTTCATCGTCTGGGACCTGGCGAAGAAGTCCAAGGCCGGGCGTTTTGGCTCGTTCATCCTGTTTTTCGTGCTGGGCCTCGGCGTGGCCGCGTTCATCATCAAGAGCGTGGTGATCGGCCTGATCGAATCCGGGACGCTATAAGCGCGCCGGCACTTCCTTCCACTGGCCCTGGTCGAGCCCTTCGAGCGTCCAGTCACCGATCCTGACCCGCACCAGGCGCAGTGTCGGCAAACCCACCGCAGCGGTCATGCGTCGCACCTGACGGTTGCGCCCTTCGCGGATCACCAGCTCCAGCCAGCTCGTGGGCACGCTTTTACGAAAACGCACCGGCGGGTTGCGCGGCCACAATTGTGGCTCGTCCAATTGCCGCGCCTCGGCCGGCAACGTCATGCCGTCGTTCAATTCCACGCCCTCGCGCAAACGCTGCAATTGTTCAGCGCTCGGCTCACCCTCGACTTGCACCCAATAGGTCTTGGCCAGCTTGTGTTTGGGGTCGGCAATACGCGCCTGCAACTGCCCATCGTTGGTCAGCAACAGTAACCCTTCGCTGTCGCGATCCAGCCGCCCGGCCGGGTAGATGCCCGGTACGTCGATAAAATCCTTGAGCGTCGCCCGCCCCTCACCGTCGCTGAATTGCGTCAGCACATCGAAGGGTTTATTGAACAGGATCAGCTTTGGCTCGGCCGGCGGAGCCTTGGCCACACGGCGCGGGGCTGCGGCGGGGAGCTTCGCGCCAGGGCGACGGGAAGCG
This sequence comes from Pseudomonas sp. Soil_N_39, assembly GCF_057655955.1. NCBI lineage: Bacteria > Pseudomonadati > Pseudomonadota > Gammaproteobacteria > Pseudomonadales > Pseudomonadaceae > Pseudomonas > Pseudomonas sp. Soil_N_39. The sequence continues at coordinate 202,332 of NZ_JBDGLI010000011.1, read as the reverse complement.
GGGCGTGGGGGACGGGGCATGGCGAATACAACATCTAACGGTCAGGGCCGACCATGCTAGTGGCCCGACCGTTAAATGACCACCATCCGATCAGCGGAACGGCGGCTCGTCGAAGCTGCGCAGCTTGCGCGAATGCAACGAGTTGAGTTCGGTGCGCAACAGGTCCAGCGCCGCGATGCCGATCTTCAAATGCTGGTTGACCGCTCGCTCATAGAACGCGTTAGCCGAACCCGGCAGCTTGATCTCGCTGTGCAGCGGTTTGTCCGAGACGCACAGCAGCGTGCCATAAGGCACCCGCAGACGATAACCCTGGGCGGCGATGGTGCCGCTTTCCATGTCCACCGCCACGGCGCGAGACAGGTTGATCAGCGGCCGCTCCTGGGCCCAGCGCAGTTCCCAGTTACGGTCGTCGTAGGTCAGCACGGTGCCGGTGCGCAGGCGTTTTTTCAGCTCGTCGCCCTTCTCGCCAGTGATGTTCGCCGCCGCCTGCTGCAGGGCCATCTGCACTTCGGCCAAGGCCGGAATCGGAATGTTCGGCGGTACCACCCGGTCCAGGATCCCGTCGCGGCGCATATAGGCGTGGGCCAGCACATAGTCGCCAATGGTCTGCGACTGCCGCAACCCGCCGCAGTGGCCGATCATCAGCCAGCAATGCGGGCGCAGCACGGCGAGGTGGTCGGTGATGTTCTTGGCGTTGGACGGGCCGACACCGATGTTCACCAGGGTCACGCCATGGCCGTCGTTGCTCTGCAGGTGATAGGCCGGCATCTGGTAGCGGTGCCAGACCACCCCGGCGGCGATGGCCGACGCTTCGCTGTGCTCCATGTTCTTGTCGATGATCACGTTGCCCGGCAGGACCATGCGTACAAAGCGCGGGTCGCTGCGCAGTTGCTCCAGGCCATGGACGATGAACTGGTCGACATAGCGGTGGTAGTTGGTCAGCAGGATCCACGGCTGCACATGGCGCCAGTCGCTGCCGGTGTAATGCACCAGCCGGCGCAGGGAAAAATCCACCCGCGCGGCGTCGAACAGCGCCAAGGGCAGCGGGTCGGTGTTTTCCCAGTCATAGAGGCCGTCGGCGATGCCATCGGTGGCGGCCGACAGGTCAGTGCTGGGGAATACCCGCGCCAGCACGGCGGCGGTCACACCGGAGCCGGCCAGTTCGTCGCCCTGCTCCACCACGTACGGGTACGGGATGTTCTGCTCGCTGACGCCCACTTCCACGGTGACGGTAAAGTCGTGCATCAACGGGACCAGCTGTTCCAGCAGGTATTTACGGAACGCGGCGGGATGGGTGACGGTGACGCTGTAGGTGCCGGGCAACTGGACCTTGGCGTAGGCCCGGGTGGTTTGCGGGACTTCGCCGTGGCAGTGATAGGTCAGGCGCAGGGCCGGATAACGAAACAATGCACGCTGCTCGGCATCCGGCTCGATGCGATCCTTGAGATAACGCATCAGCGCCTGGTTCAGCGCGGTGGTCGCACGCTCGTGCAGGGCCGCCAGACGATCCACGGCTTGTTCGGCGGTTTGAACGACAATAAACGCTTCGGTCACGATCAGCTTCCTGTGTTCTGACTTGCAGGCCTTCATCTTGCCTGCATCGTCGTCTGACGGGAACAGTGGCGTAGTGGACTCGCTCCCACACTTGATCTCAGTAGCCCCAGAATTGCCACCGCATATCCCCTGTGGGAGCGAGCTTGCTCGCGATAGCGGTGTGTCAGTCACCACAGATGTTGGATGGGCCGACGCCATCGCGAGCAAGCTCGCTCCCACAATGGACCTTCAGCGGCCCCTGGACTGCCATTCATCACAGGTGTGTGTTGTTTAAAAGCCGTGTGGGGTCGAGCGGGCGGCGATGGCCTCTACATCCAAGCCCCGAGGCAGGGCACCGTACACCCGGCCGGTCGAACCCAGGCGACTGGCGATGAAGGCATCGCTGACCTCACTGTTGCCCGCTTCGAGCAACAGTTTGGCTTGCAAGCCAACGGCGATGTCTTCGGTCAATTGCCGGGCGCGGTACTGGATGTCGTCGGTGTCCTTGAACGCCGCGTGCAATTGGTGGATGTGGCCGGCCAGGCGCTTGTCGCCGTGGCCGTCGCCCAATTCGCTGAACAAGACCTCCAGCACACCCGGCTCCTTGGACAAGGCGCGCAACACATCGAGGCATTGCACGTTGCCGGAGCCTTCCCACGTCGAGTTGACCGGCGCTTCGCGGTACAGGCGCGGCAGGATGCTGTCTTCGACGTAGCCGGCACCGCCCATGCATTCGGCAGCTTCGTTGATCATCGCAGGGGCGCGCTTGCAGATCCAGTACTTGCCCACCGCCGTCACCAGCCGGGCGAACTTGGCCTCGTGCTCGTCGTTCAAGTGGTCCAGCGCCCGGCCCATGCGCAGGCTCAAGGCCAGGGCGGACTCGCTTTCCAGCGCCAGGTCAGCCAGGACGTTTTGCATCAGCGGCTGTTCGCTCAACAGCTTGCCGCCGACCTTGCGGTGCGCGCAGTGATGGCTGGCCTGGGTCAACGCCTGGCGCATCAAGGCGCTGGAGCCGACCATGCAATCGAAGCGGGTCATGGCCACCATCTCGATGATCGTCGGCACGCCTCGGCCTTCTTCACCGACCATCCAGGCCAGTGCGCCACGGAACTCGACTTCGCTGGAGGCGTTGGAACAGTTGCCCAGTTTGTTTTTCAAGCGCTGGATGTAGAACTGATTGCGCGTATCGTCGGGGCGATGGCGCGGCAGCAGGAAACAGGTCAGCCCCTTGTCGGTCTGGGCCAAGGTGAGGAAGGCGTCGCACATCGGCGCCGAACAGAACCATTTGTGCCCCACCAGCTCATAGGCCTGGCCCGGGCCGCTGGCGCCCACCGGATAGGCCTTGGTGGTGTTGGCCCGCACATCGGTGCCGCCCTGTTTTTCGGTCATTGCCATGCCCACGGTCACCCCGGGCTTGTGGGCCATGCCGACATTGCGCGGGTCGTACTCGGTGGCGAGCACCTTCGGCACCCAGCGCTCGGCCAGGTCCGGCTGCAAGCGCAGCGCTGGCACGCTGGCAAAAGTCATGGTCAACGGGCAACCAGTACCGGCTTCAGCCTGGCTGTGCAGGTAGGTCATCGAGGCACGGGCGACATGCGCACCGGGCTGTGGATGGGCCCAGGGCAAACTGGGCAGGCCATGCTCGACGGCGGCCCGCATCAACTGGTGATACGCGGGATGGAATTCCACCAGATCGATGCGATGACCGTAACGGTCATGACTGGAAAAAACCGGTTTGTTCTGGTTGGCCAGGAAGCCCGCTTCCATCAATGGCCCGCCAGCCAACGCCCCATACGCATCGATCCGCGCCTGCGCCCAGCCAGCCCCAAAGCGCTGCGACCACTGTTGCAGCGGCAGGTCGATGCGGTACAGGTTCGCGCCATCCAGGGATGGCGGCTGATTGGTGACGTCGTGGGTTTCAGCGAACTGGTGCAGGTTCATGACAGGGCTCCTCGATCGGCAGGGATTCAGTTAAGCACCGCCTCCAAGCCGAACAAAGTGTCATATGCGCCTAAATATCGGCGCTTTCACCCTGCCTGGGGCACAGCACCCGACGCTGGAGCGTCGCCTGCAAGGCCTCGAATTTCACCGGCTTGCTCAGGTAATCGATCAACGCGCCCGACGGGCAACACTCATGGCCCACGTTCGGGCTGACCACCAGCACCGGCAGCTCCTCGCAGCCGGACAACGATCGGATCTGGCAACAGACCGACACACCGTCCAGCGGCGGCGCTTGGCAATCGAGCAGCACCGCATCAAAGCGCTCGCCGTGCAACAGCTCCAGCGCGGCGCGGCCACTGTCGGCGGTGCGCACCCGATAACCCAGCTTGAGCAGCATGCCGCGCATGACCAACTGATCGATGTTGTTGTCATCCGCCAGCAGCACCGTGCAATCCTGGGGTTGGCGCGAACCTTGGCGGCCACCGAAGGCAAACGGCGTCGGGACCGCCGCCGGCAAGGCCACGTCAAACTCCACGTCCAACTGGAAACGGCTGCCGCGACCAGGCTCGGAGGTGTGGGTCAGGCGCCCGCCCAGCAGTTCCACCAATTGCCGGCAGATGGCCAGGCCCACACCGAGGCCGCCGTATTCGCGGGTCATCGAGCCGTCGAGTTGGAAGAAGCGCTGGTACAAGGTCGCTTCCCCCAAGTCGGTAAAACCGATTCCGGTGTCGATGACGGCAAAGGACAGCACCACCCGACCAAACTCCGTCGACCGGCCGCTGACTCGCAAGGCCAAGCCGCCCACCCGCGTGAACTTGATGGCGTTGTCCAGCAGGCATTCCAGGCTTTGGGCCAGTTTGCCGCTGTCGCCGAGCAACCGGTCCGTCAGGCCCGGGGCCACGTCGACCTTGAAATCCAGGCCCTTGGCCGCGGCATTGGCGCCGAACTGCACCTGCAGCGCATCGACCACCCCACGCAGACTGAACGGCGCGGGATAGACCTTGAGCTTGCCGGCCTGCAACTCGGTGAGGGTGAGGATGCCATTGACCATGCGCATCATGTCCCGCGCCGACCCGGCGGCGGTCTGCTGATACTGGGTCAGTTCCTCGTCCATCTCGACGGTTTCCATCAGCTCCAGGGAACCGATCACGCCATTCATCGGCGTGCGCAGTTCATGGGTCAGGGTGGCGAGGAATTCATCCTTGAGCTTGTTGCCGTGGGCCAGTTGCTGGTTGAGCACTTCGAGTTTCTGCCCGGCGTCCAACAGGGTCTGGGCCTGCTGTTCGCGCATGGCATTGATACGGTCGGCCAGGGCCAGGGACAACAGCGCCACTTCGATGGCCGAGCCGATCTGGCTGGCGTACATGGTCAGGAAGACGTTCGGCAGGTAACCCAACACCATCAAGGTATTGATGATGCCCCCCAGCAGAAACGCCGACCAGGCGATGATGAAATAACGCGCCACCCGCAGGCCACGCCACCAGGCGAACAGCCCGGCGGCAAAGATCGCCACCGTGAACACCAGCGCCAACGCCGTTGCCAGGCGCAGCGCCAGGGCATAACTGGTCATCAGCGACAGGCCGATGACCACGGCGCTGTAGCCGATCAGTGCCAGCAGCATGCGGTCCATCCAGCGGCCATGCTGGGCAGTTTGCAGGAAGCTGCGGGCGAACTGGCTGCCAAACAGGCCCGCGCAGCCAATGAAGAACGGCGTCGCGGCGTTGGCCCACCAGGGGTTGTCCGGCCAGAAGAACTCCACGGCGGCACCGTTGACCGACAACTGGTACAGGCCGAACGAGGCGATATAGAAGATGTAATAGAGGTAGCTGGTATCGCGCACGCTCAGGTAGATGAACAGGTTGTACACCAGCATCCCCAGCAGCACGCCATAGATGATACCCAGCACATACAGGCGCACCGGCTGTTGCTCGAGGTACGCGGTGCTCGACCACAGCGTCAACGGTGCCTGGATCGAACCCTGGCTTTGCAGGCGCAGATAGACGGTCTGTTGTTGCTCGGGTTTGAACGCCAGGCTGAACAGATAGTTGTTCTGGCGGATCTCGCGGCTGGCGAACGGCAATGCATCACCGGTCTGGCGAACCAGGCGATAGGCCCCCGCCGCGTCAGGCAGGTACAAATCGAGGTGGTCCAATGGCGGGTAGGCCAATTCCAGCAGCCAGGTGCGCTGGGCGTCGGGATTGCCGGGACGATAGTGCAGGTTGATTTTCAACCAGAAGGCTGATCGTGAGTAACCAGCGTTCAGCGTGGCTTTGTCGTGGGGTTTGAAAGCGCCCGTCGCGGACTGGGCCAGGACCTCATCAAGCGTCGCCGTACCGCCCGCATCTTCGAACACTTGCAGGGCATGGCCCAAGGGCAGGTTTTGGGTGAATTCATCGAATTCCAGGGCACTTGCCAGAGGGGGCAAGCACAGCAGTAACATCAGCAAATAGCGCATTGAAGCCCCAGCGTGGCCTGTCCGGTTGAGTCAGGAAGCCCCCCATTCCCTGAGTAGACGTAAAACCGGCATTACCTGTTATGTGTTGGATCCATCTCTAGCATAGCCGTTGATGGCCAATTTGCACCATCGAATTTTTTACCACAGAGGGCTCTAGAACGGGCGTTTCAGAGCAAAGCATTGAGATAGAGCTGTTGCTTTGGTCAGATTGAATAGCGCCTTGGAGCCGGACTCGACTGTTTGGACCTGGAACATGGTTTCTGTGGCGAGGGGATTTATCCCCGTTGGGGTGCGAAGCGCCCCCATTCAAGTTGTCTGACACACCGCAGTGTCAGGTTTAGGGCTGCTGCGCACCCCAGCGGGGATAAATCCCCTCGCCACAAAGAAATTCCCCCATCACATAAATTTTCCTCTGGCGCAGGTGCGCGCCGATCAAACAGGTTTGGTGGTAAGCTCGCGCACCATGAATATCTACAGCTCTCGCCCCGTTGTCCTTTGCCTCTCCGGCCACGATCCCAGTGGTGGCGCCGGTTTGCAGGCAGATATCGAAGCCCTGCTCGCCCAGGGTTGCCATGCCGCCCCCGCCGTTACCGCATTGACCGTGCAAGACACCGTCAACGTCAGCGATTTCCGCGTGCTCGATCGCGAGTGGGTGCTGGCGCAAGCCAATGCCGTGCTCAACGATGCCCAGGTGGCGGCGGTCAAGCTGGGAATGCTCGGCTCCCTGGAAATGGTCGACACGGTGGTCGAGCTGCTCCAGGCGCACCCGCACCTGCCGATGGTCTGCGACCCGGTGTTGCGTGCCGGCGGTGGCGGGCGCCTGGGCAAGGATGAGGTCGGCTACGCCATGCGCGAACGCCTGTTGCCCTTGGCAATCATCGCCACCCCCAACCTGCCTGAAGCACGCATCCTCGCCGAACTGCCCGAGGGCAGCGCCGACGAGTGCGCGGAAAAACTGCTGCCCTTCGTCAAACACCTGTTGATCACCGGTGGTCACGGCGACGAACATGAAGTCCATAATCGCCTGTACAGCCGCGACGGCCGCCGCGAAACCTTTACCTGCCAGCGCCTGCCTGGTAGCTACCACGGTTCCGGTTGCACCTTGGCCAGCGCCCTGGCCGGTCGGCTGGCCCAGGGCGAACAGCTCGCCAGCGCGGTCAAGACTGCGCTGGATTACACCTGGCGCACCTTGCGCGATGCCGAACAACTGGGCAAAGGCCAGTTCGTGCCGCGTCGCCTGCCGCTGGATTTCTGCTCGTAGCACCGGAGGCCTGTGGAATGAAATTACGTGGCCTTTACGCCATCACCGATAGCCAATTGCTGGCCGGTAAGTTCCTCGCTTATGTAGAAGCGGCGCTGGAAGGTGGCGTGACCCTGCTGCAATACCGCGACAAAAGCAACGACGAAGCCCGACGTCTGCGGGAAGCCGAAGCCCTGCGCAATCTGTGCGAACGCTACAAGACCCAGTTGATCATCAACGACGACGCCGAACTGGCCGCGCGCCTGGGCGTCGGTGTGCACCTGGGCCAGACCGATGGCCCACTGGCGCCGGTACGGGCACTGCTCGGGCACAAGGCGATCGTCGGCGCCACCTGCCACGCCAGCCTGGCACTGGCCGAACAGGCCGCCAGCGAAGGCGCCAGTTATGTCGCGTTCGGGCGCTTCTTCAACTCCAACACCAAGCCTGGCGCCCCCAGCGCACACCTTGAACTGCTCGAACAGGCGCACGTCAAACTGCATATCCCTGTCTGCGCCATCGGCGGCATCACCCTGGAGAACGCCGCCCCGTTGGTGGCCCACGGGGCCGACCTGCTGGCGGTGGTCCACGGCCTGTTCGGCGCCGACAGCAGTGCTGAAGTGACGCGCCGCGCCCGCGCCTTCAATGCGCTGCTACAGATCAAATAGTCCATTTTCCGTTTTCGAGAGCCCAACCATGTCCCGTTCCGAAACCCTGTTTGCCAGTGCCCAGAAACACATCCCCGGCGGCGTGAACTCGCCCGTTCGCGCGTTCAAGAGCGTTGGCGGCACTCCGTTGTTCTTCAAGCACGCCGAAGGCGCGTACGTCACCGACGAAGACGACAAGCGTTATGTGGACTACGTCGGCTCCTGGGGCCCGATGATCCTCGGCCACAGCCACCCGGACGTGCTGGATGCGGTGCGCAAGCAATTGGTCCATGGCCTGTCCTACGGCGCGCCGACCGCGATGGAAACCGAGATGGCCGACCTGGTCTGCTCGATCGTGCCATCGATGGAAATGGTGCGCATGGTCAGCTCCGGCACCGAGGCGACCATGAGCGCGATCCGCCTGGCACGGGGCTACACCGGTCGCGACAGCATCATCAAGTTCGAAGGCTGCTACCACGGCCACTCCGACAGCCTGCTGGTCAAGGCCGGCTCCGGCGCCCTGACCCAGGGCGTGCCGAGCTCGGCCGGCGTACCGGCGGCATTCGCCAAACACACCCTGACCCTGCCGTTCAACGACCTCGAAGAAGTCGAGAAGATGCTCGGCGAAGTCGGCCAGGAAGTGGCCTGCATCATCGTCGAGCCAGTGGCCGGCAACATGAACTGCGTGCCGCCGGCGCCGGGTTTCCTCGAAGGCCTGCGCAGCCTGTGCGACCAGCATGGCGTGGTGTTGATTTTCGATGAAGTGATGACCGGCTTCCGCGTGGCCCTCGGCGGCGCCCAGGCCCATTACGGCGTCACGCCGGACCTGAGCACCTTCGGCAAGATCATCGGCGGCGGCATGCCGGTGGGCTGCTTCGGCGGCAAGCGCAAGATCATGGAATGCATCGCGCCGCTGGGCCCGGTCTACCAGGCCGGCACGCTGTCGGGCAACCCGCTGGCCATGGCCGCCGGCCTGACCACCCTGCGCCTGATCAGCCGCCCGGGCTTCCATGCCGAACTGACCGACTACACCACCCGCCTGCTCGACGGCCTGCAGATTCGTGCCGATGCGGCCGGCATCCCCTTCGTGACCACCCAGGCTGGCGGCATGTTCGGCCTGTATTTCAGTGGCGCCGATGACATCGTCACCTTCGAAGACGTCATGGCCAGCGATGCCGATCGGTTCAAGCGCTTCTTCCACCTGATGCTCGACGGCGGCGTGTACCTGGCCCCGAGTGCGTTCGAAGCCGGCTTCACCTCCATCGCCCATGGCGAGACCGAGCTGAAGATCACCCTCGATGCAGCCGAGCGGGCCTTCGCGGCGCTGAAATAAGCCTGTGGATAACTGACGCTGGCTGAAGCTGGCGTCAGTGATTGCTGACAACCCCCCGCCCTTTTCCTACGTATTTATGCCTGAAGCTGCTATTAGCATCCCCGCGCAGCAGAAAAACGAGTAAAGACTTTGTAAGGATGGCCCCGCTTATTTCATAATGCGCGCTTATTGGATCCCCCGAGGGTCCGCGCGCCCCTCAGAGGTAAGTCGATTCCCATGAACCGCACCGGCCGCACCCTTGCCTTGGGCTGCCTGTTGCTCCTTCAGCCGCTGCTGGCGAATGCACAGGCAGGCGGTAACTCGTTGTTGATCCCGGCGCTGGGCCGTTGCACGCTCAACACCCAGCCACAAGATCTCGCACCGGCACTCGACGCCTGTCAAAAAGCGGCGGACGCAGGTGATGCACAAGCGCAATACGAGTTGGGCGAGTTCTACTACGAAGGCAAGGCTGCACCGCGCGACCTCAAGCAGGCCCTCAACTACTTCGAAAAAGCTTCGCTGCAAGGCCATGCCCAGGCGCAATTCAAGCTCGGCGGCATGTTCTTCCATGGCGAAGGTGTGCCGGCCAACAACGTCCAGGCCTACATCGTCTTGAAGATGGCCGCGGTCAACGGCGCCGAAGAAGCCCTGGACACCGCCGACGAAGTCGCCGAACAGATGCCCCGCGACGAGCTGGAAGTGGCGACCCAGGTGCTGGGCCAGATCTTTCGCAAATACCTGATGGAATTGCAGAACGCCGACGGGCGTACGCCCTTCTCGCCGCTGCCCTGAATGATTGCCCAGGCCTTGAAGGCCTCATCGCGAGCAAGCTCGCTCCCACACTGGATCGCTGGTGTACACAAATCTTGTGTTTACAGAGAACCCACTGTGGGAGCGAGCTTGCTCGCGATTAGGGGCAACTCGGTCCTGAGCCCTACTTCTCAGGCATCGGCATCGGAAACGGCATCACATTACCGACCGTGCCGCGGGCTTCACTGATTTTCGGCGTGCCCAGGCGTTCGACTTCGTCGATGCGCACGATCGAATGCATCGGCACAAAACTGCGCACCACGCCTTCGAACTGCGCCTTGAGCTTTTCTTCGCTCGGATCGACGACCACTTGCGTGCGCTCGCCAAAGACGAACTCTTCCACTTCCAGGAAGCCCCACAGATCACTTTGATAGATCTGCTTGGCGTACATTTCGAACACCTGGCCCTGGTTGAGGAAAATCACCTTGTAGATTGGAGCTTCACGTTTGGTCATGGCTGGCGAAACACATCGGCGGGTAAAAATGAGGGCGCGAACTATAGCATAGCCACTGCTCGCGCAGCGGTAGGAACCGGGGGACTTGTTCCCTATAATGCGCGGTTCTTTGAATCACGTGATGAACCCGTCCATGGCCAAGAAGCTTTACATCGAAACCCACGGTTGCCAGATGAACGAGTACGACAGCTCGCGCATGGTCGATCTGCTGGGTGAACACCAGGCCCTGGAAGTCACCGCCCGTGCCGAAGACGCGGACGTGATCCTGCTCAACACCTGCTCGATTCGCGAACGCGCCCAGGACCGCGTGTATTCCCAGCTCGGCCGCTGGCGCGAACTGAAGCTCGCCAACCCGGAGATGGTCATCGCCGTGGGCGGTTGCGTGGCCAGCCAGGAAGGCGCAGCCATTCGTGATCGCGCCCCGTACGTGGACGTGGTCTTCGGCCCGCAGACCTTGCACCGTCTGCCCGAGATGATCGACGCCGCGCGTGCGACCAAGCTGCCGCAAGTGGACGTCTCGTTCCCGGAAATCGAAAAATTCGACCACCTGCCCGAGCCGCGCATCGATGGCCCGAGCGCCTATGTGTCAGTGATGGAAGGTTGCAGCAAATACTGCACGTTCTGCGTGGTGCCCTATACCCGCGGCGAAGAAGTCAGCCGGCCGTTCGATGACGTGATCGCCGAGATCATCCACCTGGCGGAAAACGGCGTGCGCGAAGTGACCCTGTTGGGGCAGAACGTCAACGGCTATCGCGGCCTGACCCATGACGGTCGCCTGGCGGACCTCGCCGAGCTGATCCGCGTCGTGGCGGCGGTGGACGGCATCGACCGCATCCGCTACACCACGTCCCATCCGCTGGAGTTCTCCGACAGCCTGATCCAGGCCCACGCCGAGGTCCCCGAGCTGGTCAAGCACCTGCACCTGCCGGTGCAATCGGGCTCCGACCGGATCCTCGCGGCCATGAAGCGCAACCACACGGCGCTGGAGTACAAATCCAAGCTGCGCAAACTGCGGGCGGCAGTGCCGGGCATCTGCATCAGCTCGGACTTTATCGTCGGTTTCCCCGGCGAAACCGAGAAAGACTTCCAGCAGACCATGAAGCTGATCGAAGACGTGGGCTTCGACTTTTCCTATTCCTTCGTCTACAGCCAGCGTCCTGGAACACCGGCGGCCGACCTGGCGGACGACACCCCGGAAGAACTGAAAAAAGAACGGCTCAACGCGTTGCAACATCGCCTCAACCAGCAAGGTTTCGAGATCAGCCGACAGATGGTCGGCTCCGTCCAGCGGATTCTGGTGACCGATTATTCGAAAAAAGACCCCGGCGAGTTGCAAGGGCGCACCGAAAACAACCGCATCGTCAATTTCCGTTGCGACACCCCGGCCCTGATCGGCCAGTTCGCCGACGTGCACATCGACGCCGCGCAACCGCACTCCCTGCGGGGCTCGCTGGTCCAGTGACCTGCTAAAAACACTATTTTCTGTGGAAGCAAGACCTGTGGGAGCAAGGCTTGCCCGCGATAGAAGCACCGCAATCTCACTGAAGACCGCGGCGCCTTGATCGCGGGCAAGCCTTGCTCCCACCATGGGGCGTGCCAACCCTGTGATCAGATTCGCCTGTTTAAGAGCTTTCGCACCCAGCCTACTGGCGTTATCCTTGATTTCACCTTAATTGCCCCTGGGCGGCTAAAAACGACCTTGAACGCACCCATCGAACCACATCGCTTTATTCTCGAGCCCTTTGAGGCTCGCCGCTTCGCCAATCTGTGCGGGCAATTCGACGAGCACCTGCGCTTGATCGAACAGCGCCTGGCCATCGAGATCCGCAACCGCGGAAACCAGTTCGAACTGATCGGCGAACCCAAGCACACGACCTCCGCAGAAAACCTGCTGCGCCGTCTCTACCGGGAAACCAAGGGGAGCGAGCTGTCGCCGGATACGGTCCACCTGTTCCTGCAGGAATCGGCTGTCGAAGAACTCGACAACCACGCCCCGTCGGAACCAGCCGTGGCCCTGCGCACGAAAAAAGGCATGATTCGCCCGCGCGGCTTGAATCAGCAGCGCTACGTGAAGGAAATCCTGGGCAACGACATCAACTTCGGCATCGGCCCGGCCGGTACAGGCAAGACCTACCTGGCCGTGGCCTGCGCGGTGGATGCGCTGGAACGCGAACAGGTACGCCGTATCCTGCTGGTGCGACCGGCGGTCGAAGCGGGTGAAAAACTCGGCTTCCTGCCCGGCGACCTGGCCCAGAAGATCGACCCGTACCTGCGCCCGCTCTATGACGCGTTGTATGAAATGCTCGGCTTCGAATACGTCGCCAAGCTGATCGAGCGCCAGGTCATCGAAGTCGCGCCGCTGGCCTACATGCGCGGTCGGACCCTGAACAACAGTTTCATCATCCTCGACGAAAGCCAGAACACCACGGTCGAGCAGATGAAAATGTTCCTGACCCGGATCGGCTTCGGCTCCACCGCCGTCATCACTGGCGACATCACCCAGGTCGACTTGCCCAAGGGCACCAAGTCCGGGCTGAACCATGTGATTCAGGTGCTCAAGGACGTGCCGGGCATCAGCTTCACGCACTTCATGCCCAAGGACGTCGTGCGCCATCCGTTGGTGCAACGCATTGTCGAGGCCTATGAGCGTTTCGAGAATCGCGTCGATGAAGACTCGGTCGAAAGCAAAGGCAATCGCCACAATGCTTGAACTCGACCTGCAAGTGGCCTGCGAACACGCCGCCCCCAGCGAAGCCCAGTTCCGCCAATGGTGCGAACTGGCCCTGCGCCAGCGCAGCGCCGACTCGGAGCTGACGATCCGCCTGGTGGACGAGCCCGAAGGTCGTGAGCTGAACCACACCTGGCGGCAGAAGGACTACGCCACCAACGTGCTGTCGTTCCCCGCCGACGTTCCCGACGACCTGCTCGACATCCCGCTGCTGGGCGACCTGGTGATCTGCGTCCCGGTGGTGGAACGTGAAGCGGCGGAACAAGACAAGACCCCTGAGGCCCACTGGGCCCATCTGGTGATTCACGGCTGCTTGCATCTACTGGGTTACGACCATATAGAAGATGACGAAGCCGAAGAAATGGAAGCACTGGAACGAACGTTGCTTGCAGAGCTGGGTCATCCCGACCCCTACGCCGGCGACGAACACTGATACATCAACTGTAACGACAAAGGATTCAGAGTAATCGCTATGAGCGAAGATCGATCGAGCAACGGGCAGAAGTCATGGCTGGGCAAGCTCACCCAGGCTTTTGCCCATGAGCCGAAAAACCGCCAGGAGCTGCTGGAGCTGCTGCGCGATGCACACCAGAACAAACTGCTGGACAGCGAAGCGCTGGCCATCGTCGAAGGCGCCATCCAGGTCGCTGACCTGCAAGTACGCGACATCATGGTCCCGCGCTCGCAAATGGTCAGCATCAAGGCGACCCAGACCCCGCGTGAATTCCTGCCCGCCGTGGTCGACTCCGCTCACTCGCGTTACCCGGTCGTTGGCGAGAGCCATGACGATGTCATGGGCGTGCTGTTGGCCAAGGACCTGCTGCCGTTGATCCTTCAGGAGAACGGCGACAGCTTCAACATCAAGGACCTGCTGCGCCCGGCCACCTTCGTGCCCGAGTCCAAGCGCCTGAACGTGCTGCTGCGTGAATTCCGCGCCAACCACAACCACATGGCCATCGTCATCGACGAATACGGTGGCGTGGCCGGCCTGGTCACCATCGAAGACGTGCTCGAGCAGATCGTCGGCGACATCGAGGACGAGCACGACGTCGAGGAAGACAGCTACATCAAGCCGCTGCCCAGCGGTGACTTCCTGATCAAGGCCCTGACGCCGATCGAGAACTTCAACGAATTCTTCGACAGCCAATTCTCCGACGATGAGTTCGACACCGTCGGCGGCCTGGTGATGAGTGCTTTCGGGCACCTGCCCAAGCGCAACGAAACCACGGAAATCGGCTCCTGGCGCTTCCGCATCCTCAATGCCGACAGCCGCCGGATCCACCTGCTGCGCCTGTCACCCATTGGCCGATAACCCCTGCGAGACCCGCTAAGGACATACATGCGCTGGATAACCCGCCCCGGCTGGCCCGGTAACCTGCTGGCCGTGGCGGCCGGTGCGATCACCACCCTGGCCCTGGCGCCGTTCGATATCTGGCCGCTGGCATTGCTGGCGGTCGGCTTGTTCTATGCCGGGTTGCGCGAGCTCTCGCCACGCCAGGCCCTGGGCCGTGGCTGGTGTTTCGGTTTTGGCCTGTTTGGCGCCGGCACCAGTTGGATCTACGTCAGCATCCATAACTTCGGCGGCGCCTCGGTGCTGCTCGCCGGGTTGTTGATGCTGTTGTTCATCGCCGCCATCGCCTGGTTCTTCGCCCTGCCCGCCTGGCTGTGGGCGCGCTGGTTGCGGCGCAACGAGGCGCCACTGGCCGATGCCCTGGCGTTCGCCGCGCTGTGGTTGGGCCAGGAAGCGTTTCGCGGCTGGTTCCTCACCGGGTTCCCGTGGCTGTATTCCGGTTACAGCCAGCTCGACGGCCCCCTGGCCGGCCTTGCGCCGTTGGGCGGGATGTGGCTGATCTCCTTCACCCTGGCCCTGACCGCCGCGCTGCTATACAACGCGCCGCGGTTGATCCGCACCGGGCGCAGAGGCTTTATTGCCGCCGGCGTGCTGCTGTTGATCGGTCCATGGGTGGCCGGCATGGCTCTCAAGGGCCACGCCTGGACCAGCCCTTCGGGCGACCCGCTGAGCGTCGCGGCGATCCAGGGCAACATCGAACAAAGCATGAAGTGGGACCCCGAGCAGCTCAACGCGCAGTTGGCGCTGTACCGCGACATGAGCTTCGCCTCCAAGCGCGTCGACCTGCTGATCTGGCCGGAAACCGCGGTGCCGGTGCTCAAGGAGTCCGCCCAGGGCTACCTGGACATGATGGGCAGCTTTGCCGCCGAGCGGCATTCGGCGCTGATTACCGGCGTGCCGATTCGGCAACTGGTGCATCACGAGAAGCGTTATTACAACGGCATCACCGTGACCGGCGAAGGTGACGGTACTTACTTGAAGCAAAAACTCGTGCCGTTCGGCGAGTACGTACCGCTACAGGACATCCTGCGCGGCCTGATCGCCTTCTTCGACCTGCCCATGTCGGACTTCGCCCGGGGCCCGGCCGACCAGCCGTTGCTGCAAGCCAAGGGTTACCAGATCGCCCCGTTCATCTGCTATGAAGTGGTCTACCCGGAATTTGCCGCCAGCCTGTCGGCGCGCAGCGACCTGCTGCTGACCATCAGCAACGACACCTGGTTCGGCACCTCGATCGGCCCGCTGCAACACCTGCAAATGGCCCAGATGCGTGCCCTGGAAGCCGGCCGCTGGATGATCCGCGCCACCAACAACGGCGTGACCGGCCTGATCAACCCCTTCGGCCAGATCACCGCACAGATCCCGCAATTCGAACGCGGCATCCTCTACGGCGAAGTGGTGCCGATGCACGACCTGACGCCGTACCTGCAATGGCGCTCGTGGCCGCTGATCATCTTGTGCGTGTTGCTGCTGGGCTGGGCGTTGATGACAAGTCGGATAGCCAGGACCGTTTAGGGTTTTCGGCAATCCTCTGTGGCGAGGGGATAAATCCCCTCGCCACAGATAAATGCCTGCCACAGATAAGCACTCCCACCAGAGCCCTGCTCAGCGATAGAACAACCAATACCCCACCAACCCCACCGCCTCATTCATCAACTGCCCGGATTGCCAGATCGCCTTGAACTCCGGCATCCAGCCGCCCAGTGGCCGGGCGTTGTCCTGCCCCAGGAAACCAACAGGCGCCGGTACCACCTCAAACCCCGAGTGCTCGAAACTCCAGACTGCCCGTGGCATGTGCCAGGCCTGGGTGACCACCACGACTCGCTTGATGCCTTCCGGCAGCAGGATCTCGGCGCTCATCTGGGCGTTTTCCCAGGTCGTACGGCTACGCGCCTCTTGCCAGCGCACCTCGACGCCGAAATCCTCGCGCATCGAGTCGGCCATCAGTTGGGCCTCGCTGGGCGGGGTGCCGTAGTGCAAGCCGCCGGTGGTCAGCACGGGCAAGCCCGAAGCCTTGGCCAATCGCGCCGCATAACGCTGACGCTCCAGCCCCACACCGGTGGGCTGGTCGGCGCCCCACGCCGGGTCGCCGCGTTCGCGACCGGAACCCAGCACCACGATGGCGTCGGCACGCTGGGCCAGGGTCGCCCATTCATTGCGCAGCAGAGGCGGTTCACGCTCCAAGGCCTTGGCGCTCCACTGCACCACCACCGGCAGGCTCATCAACCAGAAGCCGCCCAGGCCCACGGCGAAACACAGGCGGGCCAGGCGTGGCCGTGAATGGCGCCACCACCAGGCAAGCGCCAACGACAACAAAAGAATGCCGGGCGGCAATAAGAGTTGTTTGATGAAATAGCGAAACGGCATCGGGCATCTCCATAGATGCCCGAAGCCTAGGTGGGTTGACGCAAAGCGACAACAGATTCGAAAAAACCTTGAATCAAAAAAAGCGACATGCGTGAATCCGGCGTTACTTGAACTGCAGTGACCGGACCTTTACAGCATCCTTGTCAGGCGTCCGGTCCTTGAGCCATACAACCTTGGCCGAACGGGGCGCATCGAGACGCTTGAGTACCTGGGCCCCACTGGTGGGGGTTTGATGTCCGACCTGTTCGAGATAAGCCTTGACCAGTTCGAACTCCGCGGGGCTCAAGCCTCGCAGTTCCAGCTCTGCCGGACGTTCATCACGCAAGCGACCGGCGGTTCTTGCAGCGTCCAGGGCCACCCCGAGACGATCGATCAGTTTTTCATACAACTCAGGTGTAGCGACTTTTCGTTGTGATTCAACCATCCCTCACCTCATTGAAGATAAGACTCACTCCCCATTGAGAAGCTTAGCTTCGCTGGGCAAACCGGCAGGGCGCCGCGACCAACGGCCCTGAATACGGGTCCTCGCCAGCCGCTGTCGATGTCCAGCACGCAATCAGGGTTTCCCTCGGTAGAGCGCGGTCATGTATGCTACGGCGCTTCCTGTAACTCCACTTCCAGCTTGTCTGGGCATCGAAAACGCCGCATTCGGCGTCGTCTGCGTCCAGCATGGCCACGAAGAGGATTGGGCCACCCCATTCAGTACAAAAGTAGCCATGCACGAACACTACCAGCCCCGTGAAATCGAAGCCGCCGCCCAGTCGTTCTGGGACGAGCAAAAGTCCTTTGAAGTCAGTGAACAGCCAGGCAAGGAGACTTACTACTGCCTGTCGATGTTCCCTTACCCCAGCGGCAAGCTACACATGGGGCACGTGCGCAACTATACGATCGGCGACGTGATCTCCCGCTACCAGCGCATGCAAGGCAAGAACGTCCTGCAACCCATGGGTTGGGACGCCTTCGGCATGCCGGCGGAAAACGCCGCGATGAAGAACAACGTGGCCCCCGCCAAGTGGACCTACGAAAACATCGCCTACATGAAGACCCAACTGCGCAGCCTGGGCCTGGCGGTGGACTGGTCCCGCGAAGTGACCACCTGCAAGCCCGACTACTACCGCTGGGAACAATGGCTGTTCACCCGCCTGTTCGAAAAAGGCGTGATCTACCGCAAGAACGGCACCGTGAACTGGGACCCGGTGGACCAGACCGTACTGGCCAACGAGCAAGTGATCGACGGTCGCGGCTGGCGCTCCGGCGCGCTGATCGAAAAGCGCGAGATCCCGATGTACTACTTCAAGATCACCGCCTACGCGGATGAACTCCTGGAGAGTCTCGACGAGCTGACCGGCTGGCCCGAGCAGGTCAAGACCATGCAACGCAACTGGATCGGCAAGTCCCGGGGCATGGAAGTGCAATTCCCCTACGACGTCGCCTCCATTGGCGAAGCCGGCACCCTGAAAGTCTTCACCACCCGCCCGGACACGCTGATGGGCGCCACCTATGTGGCGGTGGCCGCAGAACATCCGCTGGCGACCCTGGCCGCCCGCAACAACCCTGAGCTGCAGGCGTTCATCGCCGAATGCAAGGGCGGCAGCGTCGCCGAAGCCGACGTCGCCACTCAAGAGAAGAAAGGCCTGCCGACGTCGTTGTTCGTCGAGCACCCACTCACCGGCGAGAAGCTGCCGGTGTGGGTCGCCAACTACGTGCTGATGCACTACGGCGACGGCGCGGTCATGGCCGTGCCGGCCCACGACGAACGTGATTTCGAATTCGCTCACAAGTACAACCTGCCGGTCAAACCGGTCGTGCGCACCAGCGCCGGCGACCAGACATCGGCACCTTGGCAGGACGCCTATGGCGAACACGGCGAACTGATCAACTCCGGCGCGTTCAACGGCCTGGATTTCGTCGGTGCCTTCGATGCCATCGAAGTCGCCCTGATCAAGAAGAACCTCGGTGCCTCGCGCACCCAGTTCCGCCTGCGGGACTGGGGCATCAGCCGCCAGCGCTACTGGGGCTGCCCGATCCCGATCGTGCATTGCGACACCTGCGGTGACGTACCGGTGCCGGAAGATCAACTGCCGGTGGTCCTGCCGGAAGACGTCGTACCGGACGGCGCCGGTTCGCCCCTGGCACGCATGCCCGAGTTCTACGAGTGCAACTGCCCGAAATGCGGCGCACCGGCCAAGCGTGAAACCGACACCATGGACACCTTCGTCGAGTCCTCCTGGTATTACGCCCGCTACGCCTCGCCGCACTATGAAGGCGGCCTGGTGGAAAAATCCGCGGCCGACCACTGGTTGCCGGTGGACCAGTACATCGGCGGCATCGAACACGCGATTCTCCACCTGCTCTACGCACGCTTCTTCCACAAGCTGATGCGTGACGAAGGCCTGGTGAGCTCCAACGAGCCGTTCAAGAACCTGCTGACCCAAGGCATGGTGATCGCCGAGACTTACTATCGTCGCGAAGCCAACGGTGCCTACACCTGGTTCAACCCGAGCGACGTTGAACTCGAACGCGACAGCAAGGCCAAGGTCATCAGCGCCAAGCTGATCGCCGACGGCCTGCCGGTGGAAATCGGCGGCACCGAGAAAATGGCCAAGTCGAAGAACAACGGCGTCGACCCACAATCGATGATCGACCAGTTCGGTGCGGACACCTGCCGTCTGTTCATGATGTTCGCCTCGCCGCCTGACATGAGCGCGGAATGGTCCGACTCGGGTGTCGAAGGCTCGCACCGCTTCCTCAAGCGCGTCTGGCGCCTGGCCCAAGCCCACGTCAGCCAGGGCCTGCCGGGCAAACTGGACGTTGCTGGCCTGAATGACGAGCAGAAAGCCGTTCGTCGCTCGATCCACCTGGCCATCAAGCAGGCCAGCCATGACGTCGGCCAGAACCACAAATTCAACACCGCCATCGCCCAGGTGATGACGCTGATGAACGTGCTGGAAAAAGCCGCGCAAGGCACCGAGCAGGATCGCGCACTGATTCACGAAGGCCTGGAGGCCGTGACGCTGCTGCTGGCGCCGATCACCCCGCACATCAGCCACGAGCTGTGGAATCAACTGGGTCACACCGATCCAGTGATTGACGCACGCTGGCCGGTGGTGGACGAAGCAGCTCTGGTGCAGGACAGCCTGACCCTGGTCATCCAGGTCAACGGCAAGCTGCGCGGCCAGATCGAGATGCCAGCCGCCGCCACGCGTGAAGAAGTCGAAGCCGCCGCGCGGGCCAATGAAAACGTGCTGCGCTTTGTCGATGGCCTGACGATCCGCAAAGTGATCGTCGTGCCCGGCAAGCTGGTCAACATCGTCGCAAGCTAATTGGATCGGGCGCCTGGCTCAAGCCTGGCGCCGAATACAACCTGCGGGGTCGCATGGTCGACCCCCATAGGGTTCAAGGGGAGCAACAAGATGATCAAACGTAATCTGCTGGTAGTGGGCCTGGCGGTCCTGTTGAGCGCCTGCGGCTTCCAACTGCGCGGCACCGGCACCACCGAGCTGGCGATCAAGGAACTGGACCTCAGCGCACGGGACGCCTATGGCGACACCGTCAAGATGCTGCGCGAGACCCTGGAGAACAGTGGTGTCAAGATCTACAGCGGTGCGCCGTACAAGCTGGTGCTGGCCAGAGAACAACAAAGCCAGCGCAGCCTGAGCTATGCCGGTGCCGGCCGTTCGGCCGAGTACGAACTGAACAACGTGCTGAGCTATGAGATCCGCGGCCAGAACGACCTGATGCTGTTGGACGACAAACTGCAGGTGCAGAAGGTCTACCTGCACGATGGCAACAACATCACCGGTTCCGATCAGGAGTCGAGCGAAGTACGCGAGGAAATGCGTCGCGACCTCGTGCAACGCATGATGCTGCGCCTGCAACAGCTGAGCCCGGCCCAACTGGAGCAGCTGCAACAGACCGCCGACGCCAAGGCCAAGGCCGAAGCCGAAGCGCTGGAAGCAGCACGCAAGGCTGAGGCGGAAACCCCGCAACAGTCGCCAATGCAGATCCCGGTTGAATAAGCCTTGCGGGGCGCTCCGGCGCCCCGCTCGCTTTCTCTTATGAAGCTCGCTCCCGCTCAACTCGGCAAACACCTGCAAGGCGCCCTCGCGCCGGTCTACATCATCAGTGGCGATGACCCGCTGCTGTGCCAGGAAGCCGCCGACGCCATCCGCGCCGCCGCTCGCCAGCAAGGCTTCGACGAACGCCAGGTCTTCGCCGCCGACGCCAGTTTCGACTGGGGCACGCTGCTGCAGGCCGGGGCGAGCATGTCGTTGTTCGCTGAAAAACGCCTGCTGGAACTGCGTTTGCCGTCTGGCAAGCCCGGGGACAAGGGCGCCGCCGCGCTGATCGAGTATTGCTCACGCCCGGCCGAGGACACGGTGCTGCTCATCAGCTTGCCGAAACTCGACGGCAGCGCGCAGAAGACCAAATGGGGCAAGGCCTTGGTCGAAGGCCCGCAGACCCAGTTCGTGCAGATCTGGCCGGTGGATGTCAGCCAGTTGCCCAGTTGGATCCGCCAACGCCTGTCCCAGGCCGGCCTCTCGGCCAGCCAGGACGCGGTGGAGCTGATTGCCGCCCGGGTCGAAGGCAACCTGCTGGCCGCCGCCCAGGAAATCGAAAAGCTCAAGCTGATGGCCGAGGGCGGGCAGATCACCGTGGAAACGGTGCAAGCCGCCGTGGCCGACAGTGCGCGCTTCGATGTCTTCGGACTGACCGATGCGATCCTCAACGGTGAAGCCGCCCATGCCTTGCGCATGCTCGAAGGCCTGCGAGGCGAAGGGGTCGAGCCGCCAGTGATCCTCTGGGCCCTGGCCCGGGAATTGCGCCTGCTGGCCAACCTGTCCCTGCAATACAGCCAGGGCGTACCGCTGGACAAAGCCTTCAGCCAGGCCCGCCCGCCCGTCTGGGACAAGCGCAAACCGCTGATGAGCAAGGCCCTGCAACGCTACTCCGCACCACGCTGGGCGCAACTGCTGCTCGAGGCCCAGCGCATCGATGCGCAGATCAAGGGCCAGGCCGCCGGCTCGCCGTGGATGAGCCTCAGTCGGTTGTCGCTGTTGATGGCTGGGCAGCGGTTGGCGTTACCTGCCGAATAAGCACGCACTGAAGGCTGTTCTGCGGCGAAGACATCTGTGGGAGCAAGGCTTGCCCGCGATGAAAGCAGCGCGGTGTCTCTGAAACCGAGGTGTCTGTATCGCGAGCAAGCTTTGCTCCCACCTATCGGCACCACAAGTCGTGTGTTCGTCTGAATGACATTTCCTACGCAATGCAGGGACTGGACAACCCCCCAACTCTGTCCCATGATTTGCCCCGCAAAAACCACCCCACGAGAGATCCCATCATGAGCAAAAAGCCATCCAAGCATGGCCCGAACAAGGCCAAGTCCATCGTCGCCCAACCCCTGTTCCGCAGCCGCCAGGAACGACCCACCAAGGGCAAGGGCAGCTACCGCCGCGAAGCCTTCCAGTCTGACAACTGGGAGGCTTCTTGCTTTCTGGCCGCTTGAAACACTCGGACAAGCCCTACGCCCCTTTCGCATGTTAAGGTCAGCACCTGAATTGTATTTCTGGACCCGTGCATGCCCTTCTGTCTTTCCCATCGTTGGCCACTGCGCCAAATGATTGTTGCCGCAAGCGTTGTCCTGCTTGTCGCCTGCGCCGAAAAACCTACCGCCGCCGACGCCCAACCGCTCCAGACTGTTCCCACCGTGACCGCTCCGGCCATCGTGCCGCCTGTGGTGCCCACCGGTGACGACCTGGTCATTGCGCCCACCCAGACCTTCGCGCAATGGCAGGCCGGGTTTCGCAAGGAGGCCCTGGCCGCCGGGATCCGCGCCGATTTGTTCGACCGTGCGTTTATCGGTGTCAGCCCGGACATGAGCGTGATCAAGGCCGACCGCAGCCAGCCGGAATTCACCCGCCCCGTGTGGGAATACCTCGATGGCGCGCTGTCGCCACTGCGGGTCAACAAGGGCAAGAGCCTGATCCAGCAGAACGCCCAGGTTCTGCAAAACATCGAGCAGCGTTATGGCGTCGATCGCGAAGCGCTAGTGGCGGTGTGGGGCATGGAGAGCAACTTCGGTCAGTTCCAGGGCAGCAAGTCGGTGATCAACTCCCTGGCGACCCTGGCCTACGAAGGTCGGCGCCCGGGCTTTGCTCATGCGCAATTGATCGCCGCGCTGCAGATCCTGCAACAAGGCGATATCACGCCGGAAAAAATGCTCGGCTCCTGGGCCGGCGCCATGGGCCAGACCCAGTTCATCCCCACCACCTACAACACCCATGCGGTGGATTTCGACGGCGACGGCCGCCGCGACATCTGGGGCAGCTCCACCGATGCCCTGGCCTCGACCGCGCATTACCTGCAAAGCTCCGGCTGGCAACGTGGCCAGCCGTGGGGGGTCGAGGTCTCGCTCAACGAGGGCTTCGACTACACGCTGGCCGATGGCACTATCCGCAAGCCCGTCTCTGAATGGATGCGGCTAGGCGTCGCGGAATATGGCGGCTTGCCAATCGCCCCCGAGGACAAGCAGCTCTCGGCGTCCCTGCTCTTGCCGGCCGGCCATCGCGGCCCGGCGTTCCTGATCTTTGATAACTTCCGCGCGATCCTCAAGTACAACAACTCGTCGTCCTATGCCTTGGCGGTCGGGCTGTTGTCAAAGCGCTTTACCGATGGCGGGCTGGTCTACGGCCAATGGCCCAAGGAAGACCTGCCCCTGAGCCGTAGCGAACGCATCGAACTGCAAACCCTGCTGGGCAAGCATAACTACGACGCGGGCAACCCCGACGGCATCATCGGCGCCAACACCCGCAAGGCCATCCGCGGCGCCCAGCAATCGTTCGGCTGGCCGGCGGACGGGTATCCGACGCATCAGTTGCTGGAGGCGTTGCGTAGCCGCTGAATTGCCGTATGGCGGCTACCGCTATATCGCGAGCAAGCTCGCTCCCACAGGGGTTCTCGGTCAACCTGTGGGAGCGAGCTTGCTCGCGATGACTGATTCGCAGGCGCTACATGACTAGCGACTGACCACCACATCCTGCTCCAACACCAACCGCTTCTCCCCCGCATCCAGCGTCACCAACGCCCCCATGGGCAAGGTCAGGTTCGGATCGCAATGCCCACTGCGCCAGCCGGACACCACCGGAATACGCAACGGTTCGAAGGTCTGCTTGAGCAAGCGGTTCAACGCCTCGACATCAACTCCCGCTACATCCCCCACCAACACGCCACGCAACTTGTGCAACGTGCCGGCCAACCGAAGCTGAGTCAGCAGTCGGTCGATGCGATACAGCGGCTCGTTGACGTCTTCGATGAACAGGATCACCCCTTCAGCGTCGATCTGATAAGGCGTGCCCATGGTCGCGGCAATCATCGACAGGTTGCCGCCCAGCAGACGTCCGTGGGCGATGCCTGGCTCGACGGTGGTCAATGGGTAGGCGGCGGGGTGGTTCAGCGCGCTGCCGGCTTTCAGCTGCCCACGCAGCAGGCTGAAAAACGAGGTGACGGTTGGGGGTTCCTTGTCGCCCAGCAGATCGGCGTTGAGCAGCGGCCCGTGGAAGGTCACGAAGCCTGCGTAGCGGCTGATGGCCAGGTGCAGGGCGGTGATGTCGCTGTAGCCTACGAATGGTTTGGGGTTGCGGCGTAGGAGGTCGAAGTCGATGCGATCGAGGAGCCTTGGTGTGCCGTAGCCGCCGCGTAGGCAGATGATGGCTTTGATTTCTGGGTCGGCGAAGGCGGCGTGGAGGTCGTTGAGGCGTATTTCGTCGCTGCCGGCCAGGTAGTTGTCCTTTTCGTAGACGCCGGGGAATATTCGCAGCTCATGGCCCCTTGCGTGCATCCATTGGATGGCTTTTTCCGTGTCCAGGGGGGCGGGGCCGGCGGGGGCGATCACTCCGATCATGCCTTCTTGAGGGAGTGCTGGGACGGGGTGATGGGGGGTTAAGGTGTGGGCCATGGGGTTCCCGGCTTTTTGATCGTGTGTATATCCGTTTTTTGTGTAACGGCCACTTAGGGTTCCGCTCTTACAGCGGGTCACTTTTGGAAGAGTGCCAAAAGTAACCAAAAACGCTTTGCCCCACCACTCGGTGCCTCGCTTAGGCTCGGCATGCCCGAACGCAGGCATTGCTCCGTGGGCCGCCGCGAAGGGCCATCCATGGCCCAGCGCGGCTATCCCGGCATCCATGCCGGGATGCCCACTGCGCAATGCCTGCGTTCGGCCAGCGTGGTTTAACGGGGCGTCCAGATCAAGATCAAGATCCAAAGCAAAGCAAAGCAAAGCAAGAGCGGGGCATGTTCAGCACTTATGCGGCTGCACTATCGCCATCGCGAGCAAGCTCGCTCCCACAGGGGGTGTGCGGGTGCCCACAACCTTTGCACACAATACAAAAACCTGTGGGAGCGAGCTTGCTCGCGATGAGGTCGACACATCCAACATCACTGCAGACTGACCCACCGCCTTCGCGAGCAAGCCCGCTCCCACAGGAGAAATGCGGTCCCACCAAGAACCAGGTCGGCTATCAGGCCGCCTCGCGGTGGACATTGATCTCGGGCGCCCCATTAACCACGATGGCTGAACGAAGGTATTGCGCAGTGGGCAACCCGGCATGGATGCCGGGTTAGCCGCGCTGGGCCATGGATGGCCCTTCGCGGCGGCCCACGGAGCAATGCCTTCGTTCAGGCATGCCGAGCCTAGGCGAGGCACCGAGTGGTGGGGCAGAAGCGTTTTGGTTACTTTTGACTGGGCCGGCTTCCGGGCTTCTCAAAAGTGACCCGCTGTAAGAGCGGAACCATCAGTAGCCGTTACCGAAGAAACGGATATACACACCACCCCAAAAACAAACGCTAAAAAATCAGGACCCGAGCAACTCAGCCTTGACCAACTTAGCCTGCTCATCCGCATGATACGAAGACCGCACCAACGGCCCCGAAGCCACGTTCTTGAACCCCATCTTGTACCCTTCCTCAGCAAACCAGGCAAAGGTATCCGGATGCACAAAACGCTGCACCGGCAGGTGACTACGAGACGGTTGCAAGTACTGCCCCAAGGTCAGCATATCGATGTCATGCTCACGCATCCGCTTCATCACCTCGATAACTTCCTCATCAGTCTCACCCAGGCCCAGCATCAAGCCAGACTTGGTCGGAATGTGCGGCATCATCTGCTTGAAGCGCTGCAGCAAGGTCAACGACCACTGGTAATCCGACCCCGGGCGCGCGGCCTTGTACAGGCGCGGCACGGTTTCCAGGTTGTGGTTGAACACATCCGGCGGCTCGGCGGCGGTGATTTCCAGGGCGATGTCCATGCGGCCACGGTAATCGGGCACCAGGGTTTCCAACTGTACGTTCGGCGACAGCTTGCGGATCTCGCGGATGCAGTCGGCAAAGTGCTGGGCACCGCCGTCACGCAGGTCGTCGCGGTCCACCGAGGTGATGACTACGTACTTGAGCTTCAGGTCGGCAATGGCGATGGCCAGGCTTTCCGGTTCGTTGGTGTCCAAGGGCTTCGGACGGCCATGGCCGACGTCACAGAACGGGCAGCGACGGGTGCAGATGTCACCCATGATCATGAACGTGGCGGTGCCGCCGGAGAAGCACTCGCCCAGGTTCGGGCAGGAGGCCTCTTCGCAGACGCTGTGCAGCTTGTGCTTGCGCAACAGCGCCTTGATGCGATCGACTTCCGGGGAAACCGGGATGCGCACGCGGATCCAGTCGGGTTTCTTCGGCAGCTCGGTGGTGGGGATGATCTTGACCGGGATGCGTGCAACCTTCTCGGCGCCGCGCAGCTTGACGCCGGCCTCTACCTTGGCACGCGGGGCCGGACGCTCGGTGACGTCCAGCGTCGGGATCATGGTTTGCACTGCATCAGTAGTCATATCAGTCGATTCCGCCCGTGAGGGTCGTCTGCTCAGCATAGTCGAGGTGTTTGACGAGCTGCGCGCGCAGCCGGGCACTTACCTCGGCAAATTCAATCGATCCTGCGTGTTCGCTCAACTGGGTCATCGCCAGTCCCGCGTAGCCACAGGGATTAATCCGTCGGAATGGCGCCAGGTCCATGTCCACGTTCAACGCCAGGCCATGAAACGAACAGCCGTGGCGGATCCGCAAACCCAGGGAGGCAATTTTCGCCCCATCGACGTAGACACCCGGCGCATCCGGCTTGGCCGCCGCCGTCACACCGTAGCTGGCCAGCAGCTCGATCAGGCACGTCTCCATGCGGGTGACCAGCTCGCGCACGCCAAACCCCAGCTTGCGCACATCCAACAACAGATAGGCGACCAGTTGGCCAGGGCCATGGTAGGTCACCTGCCCGCCCCGGTCGACCTTCACCACCGGGATATCCCCCGGCAGCAACAGGTGCTCGGCCTTGCCGGCCTGGCCCTGGGTGAACACCGGCGGATGTTCCACCAGCCAGACTTCATCGTCGGCGGTGGTGCCGCGTTCGTTCGTGAAGCGTTGCATGGCATGCCAGACCGGCTCGTAAGCCATCGTGCCCAGCTCGCGAAAGCCCAGCGTGCCCGGCATCACAACACCATGTGCACGAAACCGGTCGCTCGCAGCTCGCTGTTGATGTCGTAGAGCTGTTCCTGACCGGTGGCAATGATGTGCAACTGGATCGTCGTGTACTTGCCGTTGGTACTCTGGCGCTCGGCCAGGGTCTTGTGGTCAACGGTGGCATGTTTTTCAAGGATCGCGATGATCTTGTCCTTGAAACCCACGCCAGTGTCGCCGATTACCTTGATGGGGTAATCCGCGCAGGGAAATTCGATTTTTGGCGCCTTTACTTCGTCTGTCATGGCGTAACGGCCTCGTAAGCCGTGGTAACGCACATGGCCCCGCTCCGGATGGGAACGAGGCCATGCAGGTCAACACATCAATCAGTTGAACAAGCCGTAGAAGAATAGACGGATGCTATCCCAGATGCGGCGGAAGATACCACCTTCCTCGACCGCGTCCAGAGCGATCAGGTCAGCGCTGTGCACCACTTTGTCGTCCAGTTTGACTTCGACTTTACCGATCACGTCGCCCTTGGCGATGGGAGCGGTCAGTTGCGGGTTCATGGTCATGCTCGCAGCGAGCTTCTTGAGCTGGCCTTTGGGCAGGGTCATGGTCAGGTCCTGGGCCAGGCCGGCCTTGACCTGGTTGGTCGAGCCTTTCCAGACCTGGGCCTGGGCCAATTCGGTGCCCTTCTGGTAGAAGGTCTGGGTTTCGAAGAAACGGAAGCCGTAGGTCAACAGCTTCTGGGTCTCGGCGGCCCGGGCCACTTCGCTGTTGGTGCCGAAGACGACGGCGATCAGGCGCATGCCATCACGCACCGCCGAAGACACCATGCAATAACCAGCCTCTTCGGTGTGACCGGTCTTCAGGCCATCGACAGTCTTGTCGCGCCACAGCAGCAGGTTGCGGTTAGGCTGCTTGATGCCGTTCCAGAAGAATTCCTTCTGGGAGTAGATGGCGTAGTGCGCCGGGTCTTCATGGATGATTGCCCGGGCCAGGATCGCCATGTCGTGAGCCGACGAATAGTGCTCAGGGTTCGGCAGGCCGGTGGGGTTCATGAAGTGGCTGTTGGTCATGCCCAGGTCGGCCACGGTTTTGTTCATCATGTCGGCGAACGCATCTTCGCTGCCGGCGATGTGCTCGGCCAGGGCGACGCTGGCGTCGTTACCGGACTGGATGATGATGCCGTGCAGCAGGTCGCTGACGGTCACTTGCGAACCGACCTTGATGAACATCCGCGAACCGCCGGTGCGCCAGGCGTTTTCGCTGACGGTCACCGGATCGTTTTCACCGATCTGGCCGCGACGGATTTCCAGGGTGGCGATGTAGGCGGTCATCAGCTTGGTCAGGCTGGCCGGTGGCAGACGCTGGTCACCGTTGTTCTCTACCAGCACCTCGCCGCTGCTGGCATCCATGAGCACAAAGGACTTGGCGGCCAATTGAGGGGGCGCCGGCATCATCTCGACCGCGAACGCGGCCGGTGAGAGAAGCAGCGGGACTAGCAGGCAAAGGCGTTTGGCAAAGGTGGTGATGTTCATCCGTCTCTCGAAATCGCTAATGGGACTGCCCGAAGGCAGAACTAAACAGGCAGCTTTCTAACGAGCTGCCGCGTATTTAAGTTGCTCACTCACACCCTTGCCGGGCTTTTATTATTCATGGAGCCAACAACCTGACCCGCTCCAACCGCAAGCGGGCCTCATTCAATCACTCAGCGGTGACCAGGCTCGGCGAGCCGAGATTGGCCAGGCGCACACTGTTCTGCACCTGCTGGACTTCACCCGGAGAACCGATCGGCCCCAGGCGCACCCGATGCAGTGTCTGCTGGTTGCGCACGATCGAGCTGATGAACACCGGGGCGCTCACCATCGAGCTGAGTTTGGACCTCAGCAGCTCGGCAGCGTCCGGGTTGGCGAACGCGCCCACTTGCAGAAACTGGCCAGACGCTGTTGCAGAAGCGTTTTTTTTTGCATCGATCTGTACCGGCAGCACGGCCGCGGCGTGTTGCTGCGGCGGTGGCGTCCATTGCTCGACCGTGCCGGTGGACGCCGTCACGGTGGGCGCGGCATTTTGCGCCACTTTCGGCTCGTTGAGCATCAAAGGCGCCGGACGGCCACGTTGGGCCCACCATTCCTGCGGGTCGATGCCCTCGACCTTGACCCGGGCGGTGCCCGTTTCAGCGTAACCGAGTTTTTTCGCCGCCGCATACGACAGGTCGATGATGCGGTCGGAATAGAACGGTCCACGGTCATTGACCCGCAGGATCACGCTCTTGTTGTTGTCCAGGTTGGTCACCCGCACATAGCTGGGCAGCGGCAAGGTCTTGTGGGCCGCGCTCATGCCATACAGGTCATACACTTCGCCGTTGGCGGTGTTCTGGCCATGGAACTTGGTGCCGTACCAGGACGCCGTGCCCGAGGCCACGTAGCGCTTGGAGTCGGCCATCGGGAAATAGGTCTTGCCCAGCACCGTGTACGGGTTGGCCTTGTAGGGGCCGGTGTGCAGGGTCGGCGTGGCGTCGGGAATACGCGAGACATCCACGTCCCACCACGGCGCGCCGTCCTTGTGGGCCCGGTTGATGTCCAGGCCCGGCGTCGCACGCACGGCGGTGGTGTTTTTCTGGACCGGCGCACGGCTGGTCGAACAACTGACGACCAGCAGCGACAGCGCAGCCAACGCCACGAGTTTGAGGGGTTTAGCCTTCAGGGGTAGATGGGTAGGCAATGCCCGCATTATTTGACGCCCCGTGCTTTGACCAGCTCTTCAGACAGTTGATATACGGCCATGGCGTACATCACGCTGCGGTTATAACGCGTAATCGCGTAGAAATTCTTCAGGCCCATCCAGTATTCGGGGCCTTGTTCGCCTTCCAGGCGCATCGCGGTGACCGGCATGTCGTCACGCAGCGCATCATGACTCGACCAGCCCAACGCCCGCAACTCCCCGACGGTTTTCGTCGGCTCGATGCCCTCGGTCAGGCCCTCGTCCACTTGCTCGCCACGCACGTCGGCACGGCTGACCACCGGCTGGCCGGTTTCCCAGCCGTGACGCTTGAAATAGCTGGCGACACTGCCGATGGCATCGGTCGGGTTGGTCCAGATATTGATGTGGCCATCACCATCGAAGTCCACCGCATAGGCGCGAAAACTGCTCGGCATGAATTGCGGCAGGCCCATGGCCCCGGCGTAGGAACCCTTGAGGGTCAGCGGATCGACCTGCTCTTCGCGGGCCAGCAGCAGAAACTCGCGCAGCTCCTTGCGGAAGAACTCGGCACGCGGCGGGTAATCGAAGCCCAGGGTCGACAGTGCGTCGATCACCCGGAAATTCCCGGTATTGCGGCCAAAGAAGGTCTCGACGCCAATGATCGACACAATGAACTGGGCCGGCACGCCGTATTCCTGCTCGGCACGGGTCAGTGCCGCCTCGTGCTGGCGCCAGAAGTCCACGCCCCGGGCGATACGCGCCTCAGTGATGAACATCGGCCGGTACTCGCTCCACTGCTTGACCCGCTCGGCAGGCCGGGAGATCGCATCGAGGATCGACTGCTTGCGCTCGGCCTCGCGAAACACCCCCATCAGTTGCTCACCGGCAAAACCGTAGTCGCGGGTCATCTCACCGACGAATTCGGCCACCTGTGGCGAGCCTTCGTATTCACCGGCCCAGGCCTGCGACGCACTGCCGAGGAAGCCGACCAGGCCGATCCACGGCGCATATCGCGTCGACCAGCCACGCATTGCTTGCATTGAACTCTTCACCTTATTCAAACCTGCGCGATCCACTTGCGATGCGTATGAATCGACATCAAAACCCCAAACGCTGACAGTAGTGTCACCAGCGAAGTTCCTCCGTAGCTAATGAAAGGCAACGGCACCCCCACGACCGGCAACAGGCCACTGACCATACCGATGTTGACGAAAACGTAAACAAAAAACGTCATGGTCAGGCTGCCCGCGAGCAATTTACCGAACAGCGTCTGGGCCTGGGCAGTGATCACCAGCCCCCGGCCGATCAGCAATAAATAGATCAGCAGCAGCACGCAGATGCCTACCAGGCCGAACTCCTCGCCCAATACGGCGATGATGAAGTCGGTGTGGCTTTCCGGCAAAAAGTCCAGGTGCGACTGGGTGCCCATCAGCCAACCCTTGCCGAACACGCCGCCGGAGCCGATGGCGGCCTTGGACTGGATAATGTTCCAGCCGGTGCCCAGCGGATCGCTCTCCGGGTCGAGGAAGGTCAGCACCCGCTGCTTCTGGTAGTCGTGCATCACGAAGTACCACATGGCTACCGACACCGGCACGGCGGCGGCGATCACGCTGAGGATCCAGCGCCAGCGCAGCCCACCCATGAACAGCACGAACGCGCCGCCGGCCAGGATCAGCAGCGAGGTGCCGAGGTCCGGCTGGCGGACGATCAGGATGAACGGGATGCCGATCAGCAACAGGCTGATGCACACATGCTTGAGCTGCGGCGGCAAGGAGCGCTTGGCCAGGTACCAGGCGATGGTCGCCGGCATGATGATCTTGAGGAACTCCGAAGGCTGGAAGCGGATCACCCCGGGGATGTTGATCCAGCGGGTGGCGCCCATGGCGTTGTGGCCCATGATGTCCACCACCACCAACAAGCAGACCCCTACCACATAGGCCAGTGGCACCCAGCGCGCCATGAACCGCGGTTCGAGCTGGGCGATGACGATCATCGACACCAGGCCGATGCCGAACGAGGTGGCTTGCTTGGCCAGCAGGTCCCAGCTCTTGCCGCTGGCCGAATACAGCACGAACAGACTGCCCGCGGCCAGGGTCAGCAGCAGGATCAGCAACGGGCCATCGATGTGCATGCGCTGCAACAAGGTGGCGCGACGGCGCATCACGTCTTCGCTGGAGAGGATCCGGTCGAAATTATTCTTCACGGGCCGTAGCCTCCGCAGTGATGGGGCTTGCGTATTCGGGCTTGAGCTGGCCGTGCTCATCCAGCAGCCAGGCGTCCATGATCTGGCGCACCACCGGCGCGGCGACGCCGGACCCCGACTCGCCGTTCTCGACCATCACCGCCACGACGATCTTCGGGTCGTCGGCCGGCGCGAAGCCGACGAACAAGGCGTGGTCGCGGTGGCGCTCCTGGACCTTGGTGCGGTCGTACTTCTCGCCCTGCTTGATGGCGACGACCTGGGCCGTACCGCTCTTGCCGGCAATGCGGTATTGCGCGCCGATGGCCGCCTTGCGGGCGGTGCCGCGAGCGCCGTGCATCACCTGCTGCATGCCGATGTTGACCTTCTGCCAGTCCGACGGGTTGCGCAGGATGATGTCCGGCATCGGGTCCGGGTCCACTGGCTTCTGGCCTTCGATGGTCTTGGCCAGGTGCGGGCGATACCACTTGCCCTTGCTCGCCACCAGCGCCGTGGCCTGGGCCAATTGCAAGGGCGTTGCCTGCATGTAGCCCTGGCCGATCCCCAGGATCAGGGTTTCGCCGGGGAACCAGGCCTGGCGCCGGGTCGCCCGCTTCCACTCACGGGATGGCATCAGGCCGGGCGATTCTTCGAACATGTCCAGGGAAACTTTCTGACCAAGGCCAAACTTGTTCATGTAGGACGACAGCCGATCGATCCCCAGCTTATGGGCCAGGTCATAGAAGTAGGTGTCGTTGGAACGCATGATCGCCGTTTCCAGGTCCACATAACCGTCGCCGGTGCGGTTCCAGTTGCGGTACTTGTGGTCGTAGTTCGGCAGTTGGTAATAACCCGGGTCGTAGACCCGGGTCGACGCGGTGACCACGCCAGCATCCAGCCCGGCAATCGCCACGGCCGGCTTGATGGTCGAACCCGGGGGATAGAGGCCGCGCAACACGCGGTTGAACAGCGGTCGGTCGATGGAATCGCGCAGCTCGGCGTAGGCCTTGAAGCTGATGCCGGTGACGAACAGGTTCGGGTCGAAACTCGGTTGGCTGACCATCGCCAGCACCTCGCCGGTGTTCGGGTCCAGTGCCACCACCGCGCCACGCCGCCCGCCCAGCGCCGCCTCGGCGGCCTCTTGCAGCTTGATGTCCAGGCTCAGGACGATGTCCTTGCCAGGGATCGGATCGGTGCGCTTGAGCACCCGCAATACGCGACCGCGGGCGTTGGTCTCGACTTCCTCGTAACCCACCTGGCCATGCAGTTCGGGCTCGTAGAAGCGCTCGATACCGGTCTTGCCGATATGGTGGGTGCCGCTGTAATTGACCGGATCGAGGGTCTTGAGCTCTTTCTCGTTGATCCGTCCCATGTAGCCGACCGAGTGGGCAAAGTGTGGCCCCTGGGGATAATGCCGCACCAACTGCGCCACCACCTCGACGCCGGGCAGGCGGAACTGGTTCACGGCGATCAGGGCGATCTGCTCTTCGGTCAGCTCGAACAAAATCGGCACCGGCTCGAACGGCCGTCGCCCCTGACGCATGCGCTTCTCGAAAATCGCCCTGTCGTCGGGCGTCAGTTGCAGCACCTCGACGATCACGTCGAGTACCTGCTGCCAGTCGCCGGACCGCTCGCGGGTCATGCTCAGGCTGAAGCTGGGCCGGTTATCCGCCACCACCACGCCATTGCGGTCGAAGATCAGCCCGCGGGTCGGCGGAATCGGTTGCACATGCACCCGGTTGTTTTCCGATAGGGTCGAGTGGTACTCGTACTGGATCACCTGGAGGAAATACAAACGCGCAATCAGCACGCCGATCAGCACCACCACCGTAATAGCGCCGAACACGACGCGGCCCCGTACCAGACGGGCGTCTTTTTCGTGGTCCTTGATACGGATCGGCTGGGGCATGGGGCAGGATTACTTGTGGTAAGGGTGCCCGGACAGGACTGTCCAGGCACGATACAACTGTTCGCCGATCAGGATCCGCACCAGCGGGTGCGGCAACGTCAACGGCGACAACGACCAGCGCTGATCGGCCCGGGCACAGACTTCCGGCGCCAGCCCTTCCGGGCCACCGACCATGAAGTTGACCGTGCGCGCGTCCAGCCGCCAGCGATCGAGCTCCACCGCCAGTTGCTCGGTGCTCCAGGGCTTGCCGTGGACTTCGAGGGTGACGATGCGCTCGTTCGGCCCGACCTTGGCCAACATGGCTTCGCCTTCCTGGCGGATGAAACGCGCCACGTCGGCGTTCTTGCCACGGGTGTTGAGCGGAATTTCCACCAGTTCCAGGGCCAGCTCGGACGGAAGACGCTTGGCATATTCATGCCAGCCTTCTTCCACCCACTTGGGCATGCGAGAACCGACGGCGATCAGGCGCAGTCGCACAGCGGTCCCTTATTGCTGGTCTTTGTTGAGCTTGGTGAAGTGCTCATGGGGGTTTTCCGGGCTGTGGTGCGCGGCGCTGGCCGAACGGCTCTGCTCGGCACCGGCCCACAGGCGTTCCAGGTCGTAGAACTGGCGCGCCGAGGCGGTCATCATGTGCACGATGACATCGTCCATGTCCAACAGTACCCAGTCGCTGTCGCCCTTGCCTTCTTCACCCAGCGGCTTGACGCCCTGGGCCTTGACCGCTTCGCGGACCTTGTCCAGCATCGCGCCGATCTGGCGGTTGGAGGTACCGGTGGCGATGATCATGTAGTCGGTGATGCTCTGCTTGTCACGAACGTCGATCACCTGGATGTCCTGGGCCTTGACGTCTTCCAGGGCCGCCACGGCCACCTTGACCAGCTCTTCGCCGACCAGCGCCACGCCGGTGTGGGCCTCTACGGGCAGCGGGGCGCTCTTGAACGTGCCCTTGCGCTTTACTTTGTTTACGTCTTTGTCAGTCATATAAAACTCGTTTTGCTCGTATGTTCGGGCGCTTCGCTACACGCATTCACGTGCCTTGAAGCGCGCCTCTTTCAGTTCGACGCACGGTAAAGCCCGTGCGCATCGATGTAGGCCAGGACCGCGTCGGGCACCAGGAAACGTACCGACTTACCGCTGGCCAGCAGTTGACGGATCTGGGTGGCGGATACCGCGAGCGGCGTCTGCCAGACGAATGCAATCTGTCCGCTCGGCCCTTTCAGGGCCAGCGGGTCGCTCACCGAGCGGGCCGCCAGCAGGTTGCGCAAGGCATCCGGCGGCTCGCTGTCGGCATCCGGGCGTTGCAACACCAGGATGTGGCAATGCTGGAGCAACTCTTCCCAGCGATGCCAAGTGGGCAGGCCGCAAAATGCGTCCCAGCCCAAAAGCAGAAAAACCTGGGCATCAACGGCCAGTTCGGCACGCATCAGCTCCAGGGTATCAATGGTGTAGGACGGCTTGTCCCGCTGCAATTCGCGGGCGTCCACCACCAGTGGTGCCACACCGGCCACCGCGCACTCGACCATCGCCAGGCGGTCCTGCGCCGACACCTGCGGCATGTCCCGATGAGGCGGCCGGGCGCTGGGCGTCAGGCGTAGCTCATCGAGGGCCAGGGCGTCGGCGACTTCCAGCGCACCGCGCAGATGGCCGATGTGCACCGGGTCGAACGTGCCGCCCAGGATACCGATGCGCCGGGGCGGGATTGTCGTCGTCACAGCGGCCGGCGATTCGAGGTCGCCCAAGTCAGACCGGCTCCTGTCCGCGCAACTGGCCATCACCGACCACGATGTACTTCTCGCAGGTCAGGCCTTCCAGACCGACCGGGCCGCGGGCGTGCA
Organism: Pseudomonas sp. Soil_N_39; assembly: GCF_057655955.1. NCBI lineage: Bacteria > Pseudomonadati > Pseudomonadota > Gammaproteobacteria > Pseudomonadales > Pseudomonadaceae > Pseudomonas > Pseudomonas sp. Soil_N_39. The sequence continues at coordinate 166,383 of NZ_JBDGLI010000011.1, read as the reverse complement.
GCTTATCAGTAGAAATGCCGATCTCGGCACCCAATCCGTATTCAAAGCCATCGGCGAAGCAGGTCGGGGTGTTGATCATCACCGATGCCGAGTCGACTTCGGCCACGAATCGCCGGGTTTCGCCCTGGTGTTCACTGACGATGGAGTCGGTGTGGTGCGAGCCGTGGCGGTTGATGTGGTCGATGGCCTGGTCCAGCCCGTCGACCACGCGGATCGACAAAATCGGCGCCAGGTATTCGGTGTCCCAGTCTTCTGCCGTGGCCGCGACGGCCTCGATGATCGCCCGGGTACGCTCGCAACCACGCAGCTCGACGCCTTTTTCGCGGAACTGGGCGGCCATCGAGGGCAAAAAGTCCTGGGCAACGGCCTGGTCCACCAGCAGGGTTTCCATCGCGCCGCAGATACCGTAGCGGTAGGTCTTGGCGTTGAAAGCGATGCGCTGGGCCTTCGGCAATTCGGCGTGGGCACTGACGTAGACGTGGCAGATGCCGTCCAGGTGCTTGATCACCGGCACGCGGGCGTCACGGCTGACCCGTTCGATCAGGCCCTTGCCGCCGCGCGGCACGATGACATCGACGTACTCGGGCATGGTGATCAGGGCGCCGACCGCGGCGCGGTCGGTGGTTTCCACCACTTGCACCACGGCCGCCGGCAGATCGGCCTCGGCCAGGCCGCGCTGGATGCAGGCGGCAATGGCGCGGTTGGAATGGATGGCCTCGGAGCCGCCACGCAGGATGGTCGCGTTACCCGACTTCAGGCACAGGCTCGCGGCGTCGATGGTCACGTTCGGCCGCGACTCGTAGATGATCCCGACCACGCCCAGGGGCACGCGCATCTTGCCGACCTGGATGCCCGACGGACGGTAGCTCATGTCGCGGATCGCCCCGACCGGGTCCGGCAGGGCCGCGACCTGGCGCAGACCGACGATCATGCCGTCGATGCGTGCCGGGGTCAGCGCCAGACGCTCGAGCATGGCCGGCTCCAGACCATTGGCCCGGCCAGCGGCCAGGTCCAGCTCGTTGGCGGCGGACAACTCGGCGCGCGCGGCGTCCAGCGCATTGGCGGCGGCCTGCAGGGCGCGGTTTTTCTGCGCGGTGCTGGCCCGGCCGATGATGCGCGACGCTTCGCGAGCGGCGCGACCCAGGCGGGTCATGTAGTCAAGAACGGACTCAGTCATGGTCTGTGTGGTCTTGGCGATGGGGAAAGCGGCAGATTATAGCTGTCGTAACCCTCGACTAACAGCATGGACTCGCAGTGGTGACCGGCGGAGAAGCAAAACAGGCGTAAACAGCCGGTTGAAGCAGGTGTTCAGCGGTGATTAAGCTTTGCATTGCTATCATCGCACTTCCTTTGGCCTCACTTCGTCTATCGCCATGACCGATTTGCCATCGCCCAACGCCCTGCCCCACGCCTTTTTCGACCGCGACGCCCAGGTGCTTGCCAAAGACCTGCTGGGCAAAGTCATCCGCCACAAGGTCGGCGACCTGTGGCTCAGCGCGCGGATCATCGAGACCGAGGCGTATTACTACGCGGAAAAGGGCAGCCACGCCTCCCTGGGCTACACGGAAAAACGTAAGGCTTTATTTCTGGATGGCGGGCACATCTATATGTACTACGCCCGGGGCGGCGATTCGCTGAACTTCAGCGCCCAGGGCCCCGGCAATGCGGTGCTGATCAAATCGGCGTACCCGTGGGTCGATGCCCTTTCCGGGCCGGCGAGCCTGGCGCAGATGTTATTGAACAACCCCGACGCCCAAGGCCGACCGCGCACACCGCAAAAACTCTGTGCCGGCCAGACCCTGTTATGCAAAGCTTTGGGGCTGAAAGTGCCGGACTGGGACGCCAAGCGCTTCGACCCCGAGCGCTTGCTGGTGGAAGACGTGGGCGTACCAACGGTCAATGCGATCCAGACCACTCGCCTGGGCATTCCCCTGGGACGGGACGAGCACCTGCCCTACCGTTTTGTCGATGCGGCCTATGCCCCGTGGTGTACCCGTAATCCGTTGCGGCGGGGGCAGGTCGAAGGGCGTGATTACTTTTTGCTTTCCTGATGAAACACCGCATACCCCTTGTGGGAGCGAGCTTGCTCGCGAATTCGGCGTGTCAGTTGATATTGATGTACCTGACACACTGCATTCGCGAGCAAGCCCGCTCCCACAATGGATCTTCAGTGGATGCGAACTTTTGTTACACCCTGAATTACCTGTGGGGAGCTTGCTCGCGATGGCGTCGGGTCAGCAGAATGGGGGCTGACTGACACACAGCTATCGCGAGCAAGCTCGCTCCCACAGTTGATGTTCAGTGGCCACAGGTTTTTGTGTTTACAACAGAATCCCACAGGGGATTCGGTGCATGCCCATCACTATTCAATGGAGTTGTTCTTATGGGCCCATGGCTCGATAGCATCACCGGTTGGTTGACCGTCAACCCGCAATGGCTGGCGGTGGCGGTGTTCATCGTCGCCTGCGTGGAATGCCTGGCCATCGCCGGTCTGATCGTGCCGGGCACGGTGCTGCTGTTTGCGATTGCGGTGCTGGCCGGCAGCGGCGCATTGTCCTTGGGCGAGACGCTGCTGCTGGGCCTGCTCGGGGGTTTGCTGGGGGACCTGGTGTCGTACTTCCTCGGCCGGCATTTCCACCAGAACATCCGGCGCCTGCCGGGGCTGCGGCATCACCCGGAATGGATGAGCGCCGCGGAAAGCTATTTCCAGCGCTACGGCATCGCCAGCCTGCTGGTGGGCCGTTTCATCGGCCCGCTACGGCCGATGTTGCCGATGGTGGCCGGGATGTGCGACATGCCGTTCCCGCGCTTCGCCGCCGTCAGCGTGTTGGCCGCGTCGGGCTGGACCGTGGCCTATCTGCTGCCGGGCTGGGCCACCGGGGCGGCGTTTCGCCTGCCGCTGCCCGAAGGTTTCTGGCCCCAGGCCGGCGTGGTCATCGGCAGTATCGCGGTGATGATCGGGTTGAGCGTCAACAGCACCCTGCGGCGCCATCGTCATGCCACAGCACTGATCGCCGGCATCGGCCTGGTGATCCTGATCGGCCTGTTCATCGGCTTTCGCTACCTGACGGCGTTCGACCAAGGCTTGATGGCCCTGGTCCAAGAGCATCGCGGCCCGACGCTGGATGAAATCGCCGTGACCTTTACGCTGATCGGCGAATTCCGCTACATGTTGATTGTGTGCAGCCTGGTGACCGGGTTGCTGCTGTTGGCACGGCAATGGCGCCAGGCAATCTTCGCCGGGGGCACGATGCTGTTCACCGCCCTGGCCAATACCGGCTGCAAACACTTCTTTGCCCGTGTGCGCCCGGAAATCCTCACCGACCCGCTGACCAGCTACAGCATGCCCAGCGGCCATTCCTCCGGGGCATTCGCGCTGTTCCTGACCCTCGCCGTCCTGGCCGGCCGCGGTCAACCGCCACGCCTGCGCCTGACCTGGCTGCTGCTGGGCTGCCTGCCGGCACTGGCCATTGCCCTGTCGCGGGTCTACCTGGGCGCGCACTGGCCCAGCGACATCGTCGCCGGGGCGATGCTCGCCGCCAGCATCTGTGCGGCCGCCCTGTGGTTGAGCCAGCGCCAGACCCCGCTGCCGGCCATGCCGCCGAAAGTCTGGTGGCTGGTCCTGCCGGCGCTGGTGGCGGTGTTCAGCTTCTTCGCCCTGCGGCATTTGCCCCATGCGATGTTGCGGTATGCCTATTAGGCAATCGCGAGCAAGCTCGCTCCCACAGGAGATTTGTGGCGCACGCCAATCCCGCAGCCAACCCAATACCACTGTGGGAGCGAGCTTGCTCGCGATGACGGCTGCACAGTCGACATTGATGCAAGCTGACCCACTGCTATCGCGAGCAAGCTCGCTCCCACAGGGGGGGCGGTGTTGTTCGGTGGATAGGAGGGGTGTCAGGCGAAGAGCTCACCTTGCAACTCATCGAGCAACGCCTGGATCGCATCCAGGCGCTGTTGCGGGTCGTCGAGTTGCAGCAGGTCGATCTTGTCCAGCTCATTGAACGGCAGCAGGTAAGCCAGTTGATTGGCCAGCGATTGCTGGCCGGTCGCTTCGGTGCCCATGTTCAGAGCCTCGACCATCGGGTGCTCGGCCAGGGCCTTGAGCAGCGCCACCAGGTCGGCGTCTTCATCCTGCAGCGGTTGCTCCGGCTCTTCTTCCAGCCACTCGACCTCGGCGACCGTCAGTTGATCGGCCTGGACGCTGCTGTCATGGACGATAAAGCGCCGCCCACCCTGCACGCGAATGCCCAGCAGACCATTGTCCTGCTGGGAAAAATCGGTAATGCGCGCTTCACAGCCGACCCGCGCGTAGCCTTCAGGCGCGATGCCGACTTCCTCGCCATCGAGGATGCACACCACCCCGAAGCCTTCGCCCTTTTTCATGCAGCGCCCGATCATGTCGAGGTAGCGCGCCTCGAAAATCTGCAAGTCGAGGATGCAACCGGGGAACAGCACGGTGTTCAACGGGAAAAGCGGCAAGCTCATAACCAGATCCTTAAACGGTCATCGACACCACCAACGGCAATAGCACTGCCGTGGCCACGCCCATTAGACTCATCGCCAGCGCCGCAAAGGCACCCGACTCTTCGCTTTCCTGCAACGCCACCGACGTGCCCACCGCATGGGCCGCCAGCCCCAGGGCCATGCCCCGGGCCTCAGGGCTATGGACACCCAACCGGGTCAGAATGCTCGGGCCGAGGATCGCCCCAAGCACACCGGTGATCAACACGAACACCGCCGCCATGGCCGCCACGCCGCCGATCTGCTCGGCCACCAGCATGGCGATCGGCGAAGTCACGGACTTGGGCGCCATGGTCATCAGGATCATGTGCTCGGCCCCAAAAGCCCAGCCCAGCAACACCGCGGAGCCTGTGGCAAACACCCCGGCTATCACCAGCGTAGTAAAAATCGGCCAGAACAACTGCCGGATCCGTCGCAGGTTCAAATACAGCGGCACCGCCAGGGCGACCGTGGCCGGACCCAGCAGAATGCTGAGGATCTCGGTGCTCTTGCGGTACTCGGCATAGCCGATGCCGCAGCCGACCAGCACGCCGATCAACAGCACCATCGACATCAGCACCGGTTGCAGGAACACCCAGCGGGTCTTCTCGAATGCCGCCAGCACCAGTTGATAGGCGCCCAAGGTAATGCCGATGCCGAACAGCGGATGGTGGATCACCGAGGTCCAAGCGCCCTGCCAGTCGAGCATCATTGGCTGTCCTCCGGGGCGGCGACGTGACGGCGGGCCAGGCGCTGCATCAACACCCCCGTCAGCGCCACGGACAGCACCAGCGACAAGGTCAACGCGCCAACGATGGCCCAGAAATCGGCGGCAATCGCCCCGGCATAAACCATCACCCCCACCGCAGGCGGTACCAGCAGCAAAGGCAAGTAACGCAGCAGGCTGCCGGCGGCCAGGTTCAGCGGCTCGCTGACTTCGCCGCGCACCACCAGATAGCCCAGCAGCAACAGCAGGCCAATGATCGGCCCTGGCAGCACCGGCAAAAACAAATGATTGATCGCAGTGCCCAGCAATTGAAACAGCACCAGCCAGGTCAGGCCCCGTAGCAACATCCGCTCTCTCCCCCAGCAACAGACCCAATGAACGCGCCAATTCGATTCACGGCGTGATTGTGTGGCGAGGGAGCTCGCTCCCGCTTGAGTGCGAAGCGCTCATAAAATGGGGCCGCTGCGCAGCCCAGCGGGAGCAAGCTCCCTCGCCACGAAATCAAACGCACACGTTAAGTGAACGCAATTGCAAAGAATGCGCCGGCATTATAAGCATGCCCGCGCTATGGTTCGGCATTCGTAAAAAGCATGGTCGATGACCTGCCCGGCGCGTCATGTTGATCTACAGTGGTTCTCCGGGGACGCCAATCCCCGTTCCAGAAAAAGTAAAACGATGAACCCAAGGAGAGTCTCAATGCCCTACGTCCCCGTTGCAGCGCTCAAAGATTATGTCGGCAAGGAACTTGGACGTTCCGAATGGCTTACCATCGATCAGGAGCGCATCAACCTGTTCGCCGAAGCCACTGGCGACTTTCAGTTCATCCACGTCGATCCGGTCAAGGCCGCGCAGACCCCGTTCGGCAGCACCATCGCCCACGGTTTCCTGTCGTTGTCGCTGATGCCCAAGCTGATGGAAGACATCCTGATCCTGCCCGAGGGCGTGAAGATGGTCGTCAACTACGGGCTGGACAGCGTGCGCTTCATCCAACCGGTGAAAGTCGATTCCAAGGTCCGGCTCAAGGTCGACCTGGTGGACGCCACCGAGAAAAAACCCGGCCAATGGCTGCTCAAGGCCACCGCCACCCTGGAAATCGAAGGCTCGGAAAAACCGGCCTACATCGCCGAGCCGCTGTCGCTCTGCTTCGTGTAAACCTGCGCAAATGCGAAACCGTCCAGGCAGTTTCGCATCGCTTTTCTATGTCTAGGGGGCATAGCTGCGGCATACTCGTGGCCTGATGACCTGGATCCCGTTATGCGCTTACTCGTCCCACTGACCCTGACCCTGTTGCTCGCCGCCTGTGGCGACGGCGAATCGCCGCTGCCTCCCGACGCGCGCCTGCCCGACGGCGGCCGCTATCGCGGCGACCTGGTGGATGGCCTGCTGCAAGGCCAAGGGCGCATCGACTACCCCAACGGCAGTTGGTACGCCGGGCAGTTCGACAAAGGCCAGTGGCACGGCACCGGGGAATGGCATGGCAGCAATGGCGAGGTCTATCGTGGCCAGTTCCACCAGGGCCTGTTCCACGGCCAGGGCAGCCTGACCACACCGACCAGCAGCTACACCGGCGGCTTCAAGCTGGGCCGCCGGGACGGTGAAGGGACGCTCAAGGAAAACGGCACAACCTACCGGGGCGAGTTCAAAGCCGACCGCTATTCCGGCCTCGGACGCCTGGAACTCGACGACGGCAGCCAGTACCAGGGCCCCTTCGTCAACGGCAAGCCCAACGGTGAAGGCCAGCGCTTCGACGCCAGTGGCAACCAGTTCACCGGGCATTTTGTCGATGGGCAACTGCAGGGCAAGGGCACCTTCAACAGCGCCGAGGGCGATGTCTACATCGGCGGTTTCAGGAACAACCAGCTCAACGGTCGCGGTCGCTACGAAAATGCCGACGGCGACGTCTGGATCGGCCAGTTCAAGGATGGCGCGCTGACCGGCAAGGGCGAATTGATCGGCGCCGACGGCAGCCATTACCTCGGCCAATTCAATGACTGGCGCTTTACTGGCGAGGGCCGCCTGAACCTGCCCGACGGCAGTTTCTACATCGGCCAGTTCGAAAGCGACAGCTACCACGGGCGCGGCACGTTGGTGTTGACCGATGGCACGGTGCAAAGCGGCACCTGGGCCAAGGGCCAACGGGTGCGCGACGCGGACGGCAGGTTGTTGCCGGATGTGCTCGAACTCGGCCTGCTGGCCCAGGGCCGCCTGCTGGAGGACGCCCTGGCCAATATCCCGGCCTCGACCCCGGCGGTGGAACTGTACACCCTGACCCTGGGCGGCGACGGCAAGCAAAGCGTGTTCCTGCGCGAATCCGACTATGTGGCCAACATGCTCGCCAGCCGTTTCGGCGCGTTCGGCCAGATCCGCCTGGTAAACCACCGCGATCACCTCGGCGATCGGCCCATGGCCAGCCGCGAGAGCCTGCGCCGCGCCGCTGCCACCCTGGCCGAACGCAGTGGCCCGGAAGACCTGATTTTCATCTACCTGACCAGCCACGGCACCAGCGAGCATGAGCTGGTGCTCGACCAACCACGCATGGAACTGGCCGACCTGCCCGCCGATGAACTGGCCGCGGTCCTGGCGCCGCTGAAGAACCGCGACAAGATCGTGGTGATCTCGGCCTGCTATTCCGGCGGCTTCATCCCGGCGCTCAAGGATGAACGTACGCTGATCATGACCGCCTCCCGCGCCGACCGGGTGTCCTTCGGCTGCTCCGAGGAAGCCAACTTCACCTATTTCGGCGATGCGCTGTTCGCCCAGGCATTGAACCAGACCGACGACCTGGAAAAGGCCTTCAAGCGGGCCAAGGCCACCGTGGCCGAACGCGAACAAGCAGACAATTTCGAAGCCTCCGAACCGCAGATGTGGGCGCCCAGGACGGTCCTCTCTCACTGGCAACTGCTGCGCAAACAGCAGGCGCGTAAAGCATTGCAAAGTGCGGCATTGAACGACGAGGCCACAAAGAGCAACTAAGCTGAACCGTATCAAGGGGGAAACACTATGTACTTGACGCCTCAGCATGTTTTGCTCGCCGGAGCTACCGGCCTGACCGGGGAACATCTACTGGATCGGCTGCTCAATGAGCCGACCATCACTCGCGTACTAGCGCCTTCACGTCGGCCACTGGCCGAGCATCCACACTTGGAAAACCCGGTTGGGGAACCGGTCCAGGTGCTGCCACAGCTCAGCGGCCAGGTCGACATCGCCTTTTGCTGCCTCGGCACGACCATCAAGAAAGCCGGCTCTGAAGCCGCCTTTCGCGCAGTGGACCTCGACCTGGTCGTGGCGTTTGCCAAGCGCGCCCGGGAACTGGGGGCACGGCACCTGGTGGTGATCAGTGCATTGGGGGCCGACGCCAAGTCATCGATCTTCTACAACCGGGTCAAGGGTGAAATGGAAGCGGCACTCAAGGCTCAGGGCTGGCCGCAGTTGACCATCTGCCGCCCTTCCCTGCTGCTGGGCGACCGCGTCGAACCACGCCTGGCCGAGCAACTGGCCGGGCCGTTGTCGAGGCTGATCCCGGGCAAGTACCACGGCATCGAAGCCTGCCAACTGGCCAGGGCCATGTGGCGTTTGGCGCTGGAAGAACAGGATGGGGTGCGGGTGGTGGAGTCGGATGAGTTGCGCAAGCTTGGCAAATAATCATGTGGCGCCTGGACAGGCGCTATCGCGAGCAAGCTCGCTCCCACAGGGATAGCGTGTCTTCTGAGGAAACTGGTCAACTGTGGGAGCGAGCTTGCTCGCGATAGCGATGGATCAGCTTGCATCCATGCTGGATGCCCCCCGCTGTTGTGGCGAGGGAGCTTGCTCCCGCTCGACTGCGCAGCAGTCGCCCTCACATTTGAATCAGCTCAAAAAGCTTGGGGCCGCTTTGCCGCCCAGCGGGAGCAAGCTCCCTCGCCACGGGTTCTGGGCAGAACAAGCACTGTGGTGTTTGTTACAACCCGCCTGTCGCTTGGAACCCTACGCCTAATGCCGTGAACAACGACAACGGCAACAACAAAGTATCCAGCAGCGCACTGCCCGGCAGATCCAGCCCTGGGTAACTCGGCGCCTCGGCTCCAAAGCGGTCCTGGGCACAGCAACCACCATTGAGGGCGTAAAGATCCAGGCGCGTCCCGGCGTACACCACCGGTGCGCCAGGCTTGGCGGCGTCGAGGGTGCGGGCGGTGGCGCAACCGGTCAGGTGCAGCGCCAGCAGCACGATCAGCAGCTTATTCATCGCTGCTCAAATGGTGCTCGCCCCAGCGTGGCAACATGTCCTGGGGAATGTTCAGCAGATTGAGGATCCGCGCGACGACAAAATCGATCAGGTCGTCGATGGTCTGCGGCTGGTGATAGAACCCCGGCGAGGCCGGCAGGATGGTCACGCCCAGGTTAGACAGTTTGAGCATGTGTTCCAGGTGAATGCTCGAATACGGCGCTTCCCGCGGCACCAGGATCAGCTGACGGCGCTCCTTGAGCGTGACGTCCGCCGCCCGCTCGATCAGGTTGTTGCAGGCCCCGGTGGCAATCGCCGACAGCGTCCCGGTGGAACACGGCACCACCACCATGGCCGCCGGCGCGCCGGAGCCCGAGGCCACCGGCGACATCCAGTCTTCCTTGCCATACACGCGAATCTGCCCCGCCGCCGCACCGGTGTATTCGGTGAGGAAGGCCTGCATCGTCTGGGTCTTGGCTGGCAGGGTCACGTCGGTCTCGGTGGCCATCACCAGTTGCGCGGCCTTGGAGATGAGGAAGTGCACCTCACGGTCCTCGCGCACCAGGCAATCGAGCAGGCGCAAGCCATACTGGGCGCCGGAGGCACCGGTCATCGCCAGCGTGATGCGTTCAGGGCCATTGCTCATTTCAGCGCCTCGGCCAGCTTACCGTGCAGGCCGCCGAAGCCGCCGTTGCTCATGATCACCACGTGAGTGCCGGGTTGGGCCTGGCTCTTCACGCGCTCGATGATGCCTTCCAGGGAATCGCTGACAATCGACGGCACCGTGCACAGCGCGGCGGTGGCGCCGAGGTCCCAGCCCAGGTTGGCCGGGGCGTACCAGATCACCTGGTCGGCATCGACCACGCTTTCCGGCAAGCCATCGCGGTGGGCGCCGAGCTTCATGGAGTTGGAACGCGGCTCGATGATCGCGATCAGCGGCGCGTCACCGATGCGCTTGCGCAAACCGTCGAGGGTGGTGGCGATAGCCGTTGGGTGGTGAGCGAAATCGTCATAAATGGTGATGCCGTTGACCTCGGCGACTATCTCCATCCGCCGCTTCACGCTCTTGAACGCGCTCAACGCGGCGATGCCCATGGACGGCACCACGCCGACATGCCGGGCTGCCGCCAGGGTCGCCAGGGCGTTGGCGACGTTGTGCTGGCCGGTCATGTCCCACTCGACCACGCCTTGGGATTGGCCCTCGAACATGACTTCGAACGCCGAACCATCATCCTTGAGCAACTTCACCTGCCATTGACCGCCCGCACCGGTGGTTTGCACCGGGGTCCAGCAGCCCATTTCAATGACGCGCTGCAAGGCCGGTTCAGTGGTCGGGTGAATCACCAGGCCTTCGCTCGGAATGATGCGCACCAAATGGTGGAACTGCCGCTCGATGGCCGGCAGATCGGGGAAGATGTCGGCATGATCGAACTCAAGATTGTTGAGGATCGCCGTGCGTGGACGGTAGTGGACAAATTTCGAGCGTTTATCGAAAAACGCGCTGTCGTATTCGTCGGCCTCGATGACGAAGAACGGCGTGCCGCCCAGGCGCGCCGACACCGAGAAGTTCTGCGGCACGCCGCCGATCAGGAAGCCTGGACTCATGCCGGCGTGTTCCAGGACCCAGGCGAGCATGCTGCTGGTGGTGGTCTTGCCGTGGGTGCCGGCCACGGCCAGGACCCAACGGTCCTGCAACACGTGATCGGCCAGCCACTGCGGGCCCGACACGTACGGCAGGCCTTTGTTGAGCACGTACTCCACCGCCGGGTTGCCCCGGGACATGGCGTTGCCGATGACCACCAGGTCCGGCGCCGGGTCCAGTTGCGCCGGGTCATAGCCTTGGGTCAGCTCGATGCCCTGGGCTTCCAGCTGAGTGCTCATCGGCGGGTAGACGTTGGCGTCGGAACCGGTCACGTGATGGCCCAGCTCCTTGGCCAAAACGGCCATTGAACCCATGAAAGTGCCGCAAATACCGAGAATATGGATGTGCATAGTCGACCTCGTAAAACATGGCCGCAGGTTAGCGTAGGGAGGGGGAAATCGCACCTTGTGTTTAAACCCCGATGCACAGGCGGGCGTCTGTGGGAGCAAGGCTTGCCCGCGATAGCGGTGGATCAGCTTGCGGTGATGTTGAATGTGCCGCCGCCATCGCGAGCAAGCTCGCTCCCACAGGTGAATGTACAACCCGGCTTTTGTGGCGAGGGGATTTATCCCCGTTGGGCTGCGAAGCGGCCCCTAAACCAGGTAACTCGGCATGCCAGTAAAATTGAGTTCACTGCTTTAGGGCTGCTGCGCAGCCCAGCGGGGATAAATCCCCTCGCCACAAAGGCAGTCAGTGCTTTATCGGGCAATCGCGTGCTTGCGCAGCTTCCGGTAAAGGGTATTGCGGCTGATCCCCAGTTGTTCGGCGGTGTGGGTCATGTGCCAGCGCTGGCGCTCCAGTGCATCGAGCAACGCCAGGCGCTCGGCATCTTCCAGCGGCCGTTCCGCCACGGTTTCAACCAGCGCCACCGGGCGCTGGCGAATCATCGCCGGCAAATCCTCCAACCCAATCCGCCCGCCATCGCACAACGCGGCGAGGGTCCGCAGCACATTGCGCAGTTGCCGCACGTTGCCCGGCCAGTCGAAGCTCAGCAACGCCTGGCGCGCCGGTTCGTCGATGGCCACCGTCTCGGCCCCACTCTCTTCAGCCAACAGGAAATCCAGCAACTGCGACTTGTCACTGCGCTCGCGCAACGCCGGCAGCGGGATTTCCAAGCCGTTGAGGCGGTAGTACAGATCTTCGCGAAAACTGCCGTCCCGTACCCGGTCGAGCAACTGCCGGTGGGTGGCGCTGATGATGCGCACGTTCACCGCCTCGGGCTCGCCGCCGATGGGCACCACTTGGCGATCCTCCAGCACCCGTAGCAAACGGGTCTGCAAAGCCAGGGGCATGTCGCCGATTTCATCGAGGAACAGCGTGCCGCCGTCGGCCTGTTGCAGCTTGCCGCGCATGCCTTCCTTGCGCGCACCGGTGAAGCTGCCGCCGCGATAGCCGAACAGCTCGCTCTCGATCAGGCTTTCCGGGATGGCCGCGCAGTTGAGGGCGACGAAGTGCTTGCCGGCGCGCTGGCTGGCGTGGTGCACAGCCTTGGCAAACGCCTCCTTGCCGGAGCCGGTTTCGCCGTGGATCAGCAGCGGCACATCACGCTCGAACACCCGCAGTGCCTTGCGAAAATGCTCCTGCAACGCCGCATCCCCCAGGCAGATGCCCGGCAGGCGGGCTGGCTCGATGGCCTTGAGCAGCGGCGCGACCGGCACCGGCACGCTGCGCGGCTGCCCACGCAACACGGCGAACAAATGCCGGCCATCACGGGTGCGCAGCGGCCAACTGGCGCTGGCTTGGACACTGGCGCGGCCCAGCAACTCGTCCAGTGAACAGTCGAAAAAGTCCTCGACCCGCTGACCGAGCAGGCCGCCACGAATGTGTCCAAGCAGGTTCAACGCGCTCTGGTTGACCGCGCAGATCCGTCCTTCGCCGTCGAACGCCATGAGTCCTTCGCTGAACAGCCCGACGGACTCGGCCTGCAAGTGGAAGCGCAGCAACCATTGATTGTCGAAGCAACGGAGGAAATAGCAGCTCTCGATCATCTTCGCCGAGAGGTTGACCAAGGCCATGGTGTGGAACTGGCTCTGGCGCGACACGTCCGGCCGGGCCGAGGAGACGTCGAGCACCGCCAGCAATTCGCCCTGGGGGTCGAACACCGGGCTGGCCGAGCAGGTCAGGCCGGTGTGGCGGCCACGAAAGTGTTCTTCCTGGTGGATGGTCAGGGCCTGGCGTTCCACCAGGCAGGTGCCGATACCGTTGGTGCCTTCGCAGGCTTCGCTCCAGTCGGCGCCGAGCCAGAGCCCGGCCCGTTCGAAAATTTTCCGTTCGCTGGGGGCGGTGACGCAGTTGAGGATCACGCCCCGGGCGTCGGTCAGCAGCACCGCGTGGCCGGCGCCGGAGAGTTGCTGATGGAGGCTGGTCATTTCCGTGCCGGCGATGTGCAGCACCTGTTGCAAGCGTTCGCGGCTTTCCAGTACCCGGCCATGTTCAAGCACCGTCGGCGCCAGGTTCTGGGCCGGGTCGAGGTGATAGTCCTCGAGGCAGCGCAGCCAGGAACGGGCAATCGACGGATCGCTGCCAGGCCCCTGCAAATGGGCTTTGCCCTGGGTGACTGTCAGGACTTGCTGGGCATGGCGACTCAAATGGTTGCTGTGCATTTCTTATTGTTCTCCCCGAAGGTTGCGGCCTGCTGGAGCAACTGTCGAACCTGGCCCCTGTGGGAGCAAGGCTTGCCCGCGATGAACGATGACGCGCAGGTCAGTTGAACCGCGTCGAGGCTATCGCGGGCAAGCCTTGCTCCCACAGACCTTGCCCCCACAGACCTTGCCCCCACAGACCTTTGTTCCCGCAGGAGCTGTGCTGAATGTCCAGCATCCTCCAGCCCAACCCCCTTTGCAATGCTGGCGCGACCTGTCAGTCACAGACTGTCTCGCATCTGGCACAAACTGTCACACCCGCTGTATCACAAGCGTCACACAGCCCCTCCGTTTGTCCGACCCACTCCTCCTAAAGTCTTGATTTACGGGCCCTGCAAGGCAATGGCCCGACCTTTGCTCTAGGCTTAAGTACCAGCGCGTATTTGCGCGGCTCCCTAATAAGCACAAAAGCCAAGGAGAACTCATCATGCGTTACGCTCACCCCGGTACTGAAGGCGCTATCGTTTCGTTCAAGGCAAAATACGGTAACTACATCGGCGGCGAGTTCGTCGCGCCTGTCAAAGGTCAGTACTTCACCAATACATCCCCGGTCAATGGCCAGCCCATTGCCGAATTCCCGCGCTCCACGGCCGAAGACATCGAAAAAGCCCTGGACGCCGCCCACGCCGCTGCCGATGCCTGGGGCGCCACGTCCGCCCAGGCCCGTTCGCTGGTCCTGCTGAAAATCGCCGACCGCATCGAAGCAAACCTTGAGGTTCTGGCGATCACCGAATCCTGGGACAACGGCAAGGCCGTGCGCGAAACCCTCAACGCCGACATCCCCCTGGCCGCCGACCACTTCCGTTACTTCGCCGGATGCCTGCGGGCCCAGGAAGGCAGCGCCGCCGAGATCGACGGCAACACCGTGGCCTATCACATCCATGAACCGCTGGGCGTGGTCGGGCAGATCATCCCGTGGAACTTCCCGCTGCTGATGGCCGCCTGGAAACTCGCCCCGGCCCTGGCCGCCGGTAACTGCGTGGTGCTCAAGCCGGCCGAACAAACCCCACTGGGCATCTGCGTGCTCATGGAACTGATCGGCGACCTGCTGCCGCCCGGCGTGCTGAACGTGGTGCAAGGTTTCGGCAAAGAAGCCGGCGAAGCCCTCGCCACCAGCAAGCGCATCGCCAAGATCGCCTTCACCGGCTCCACCCCAGTCGGCTCGCACATCATGAAATGCGCCGCCGAGAACATCATCCCGTCCACCGTGGAACTGGGCGGCAAATCGCCGAACATCTTCTTCGAAGACATCATGCAGGCCGAGCCGAGCTTCATCGAGAAAGCCGCCGAAGGCCTGGTGCTGGCGTTCTTCAACCAGGGCGAAGTCTGCACCTGCCCCTCCCGCGCCCTGGTGCAAGAATCGATCTACGACGAGTTCATGAAAGTGGTGATGAACAAAGTCCTGCAGATCAAACGCGGCGACCCGCTGGACACCGACACCATGGTCGGCGCCCAGGCGTCCGAGCAGCAATTCGACAAGATCCTGTCGTACCTGGAAATCGCCAAGGGCGAAGGCGCCGAGCTGCTGACCGGCGGCAAGGTGGAAAAACTCGAGGGCAACCTGGCGACCGGGTATTACATCCAGCCGACCCTGCTCAAGGGCACCAACAAAATGCGCGTGTTCCAGGAAGAAATCTTCGGCCCAGTGGTGAGCATCACCACCTTCAAGGACGAAGCCGAAGCCCTGGCGATCGCCAACGACACCGAGTTCGGCCTCGGCGCCGGCCTGTGGACCCGCGACATCAACCGCGCCTACCGCATGGGCCGGGCGATCAAGGCCGGTCGCGTCTGGACCAACTGCTACCACCTCTATCCGGCCCATGCCGCGTTTGGTGGCTACAAGAAGTCCGGCGTTGGGCGTGAGACCCACAAGATGATGCTCGATCATTATCAGCAGACCAAAAACCTGCTGGTGAGCTACGACATCAATCCGTTGGGGTTCTTCTGAGTCCTGGGGCGAGGCAGGTCATCCTGCTTCGCCCTTTAGATGGCTATCGCGAGCAAGCTCGCTCCCACAGGGATCTGTGGATAACTCGTTTCCAGGGTTGAAACAGATCCACTGTGGGAGCGAGCTTGCTCGCGATGGCGGCGGTCCAGCTTGCATCCCTGCTGTATGCAACACACCGGTTCCAAGAGCAGCCCCGCTCCAACAGGGCCAAAAAACAATAAAAACAGGTAAACCCTTATGCCAAGCGATCATGCAAACCCGCAACCGGCAACGTCCTCGGTCGACTTCGAAAAAGTCGGCTCCGAATATTTCCAACAACGCGAACTGAAAAAAGGCGCGGCAGGCTGGGTCCTGCTGGTGGGCCTGGGCGTGGCCTATGTCATTTCCGGTGACTACGCCGGCTGGAACTTCGGCCTGGCCCAAGGCGGCTGGGGCGGGATGTTCCTGGCCACGCTGCTGATGGCCGCGATGTACCTGTGCATGTGTTTTTCCCTCGCCGAGCTGTCCTCGATGATCCCCACCGCAGGCGGCGGCTATGGCTTTGCCCGCAGCGCATTCGGGCCCTGGGGCGGGTTTCTCACGGGCACGGCGATCCTGATCGAGTACGCCATCGCCCCGGCGGCGATTGCCGTGTTCATCGGCGCGTATTGCCAATCGTTGTTCGGCATTGGCGGCTGGATGATCTACCTGGCGTTCTACATCGTCTTCATCGCCATCCATATTTTCGGCGTGGGTGAAGCCCTCAAGCTGATGTTCATCATCACCGCCGTCGCCGCCCTGGCGCTGGGGGTTTTCCTGGTGGCGATGGTGCCGCACTTCGACGTCGCCAACCTGCTGGACATCCCCGTCACCGCGGCCACGGGCGCCAGCCCATTCCTGCCCTTCGGCTACGTCGGCGTCTGGGCGGCCATCCCGTATGCCATCTGGTTTTTCCTCGCCGTGGAAGGCGTGCCCCTGGCCGCTGAAGAAACCAAGAACCCCAAGCGCGACCTGCCACGCGGCCTGATCGGCGCCATGCTGGTGCTGGTGGCCTTCGCCCTGCTGATCCTGGTGATCGGCCCGGGCGGCGCGGGCTCCAACGCGCTGATGGCCTCGGGCAACCCGCTGGTGGAAGCCCTGGCCAAAGCCTACGGCGGCTCGACCTGGATGGGCCACTTCGTCAACCTCGTCGGCCTGGCCGGTTTGATCGCCAGTTTCTTCTCGATCATCTACGCCTACTCGCGGCAGATCTTTGCCTTGTCCCGCGCCGGCTACCTGCCACGCAAGCTCTCGGAAACCAATAAAAGCAAAGCACCGGTCCTGGCATTGGTCATTCCCGGCATCATCGGTTTCGGCTTGTCCTTGACCGGCCAGGGCGACCTGCTGATTCTGGTGGCAGTGTTCGGCGCGACCATTTCCTACGTGCTGATGATGGCCGCGCACATCACCCTGCGCATCCGTCGCCCCAAAATGGACCGGCCATACCGCACACCGGGCGGCATCTTCACCTCGGGCGTGGCCCTGGTGCTGGCGTGCATCGCCGTGGTGGCGGGCTTTTTGGTGGACCCACGGGTGGTCATCGGCGCCGCGATCATCTATGGAGTGTTAATTGCTTACTTTGCTTTCTACAGTCGGCATCACTTGGTCGCAGGCACCCCCGAAGAGGAATTCGCGGCCATTCAAAAAGCCGAAGAAGCCTTGCACTAAGCCGTAACGTGCCGAAAACCACGGCGCCGCCCAGCGGCGCCGTCACGGAGAACCTGTATGGCCAGTTTTGCACACACGGTCGGCGCCCAGACCTACCGTTTCGACAACCTCAAAGACCTGATGGCCAAGGCCAGCCCGGCGCGTTCCGGGGATTTCCTGGCCGAGATCGCCGCGCTCAACGATGGCGAGCGCGTAGCCGCGCAAATGGCTTTGGCCGACCTGCCCCTCAGCCATTTCCTGCAAGAAGTGCTGATTCCCTACGAGGTCGACGAGGTCACCCGGCTGATCGTCGACACTCACGATAAACAGGCTTTTGCCGTCGTCAGCCACCTCACGGTCGGCGGCTTTCGCGACTGGCTGCTCAGCGACGCCGCCGATGAACAGAGCCTGCGGGCCCTGGCCCCTGGCCTGACGCCGGAAATGGTCGCCGCCGTGTCGAAGATCATGCGCGTGCAGGATTTGGTGCTGGTGGCGCAGAAAATCCGCGTGGTCACCAAGTTCCGCGGCACCCTCGGCCTGCGCGGACGCCTGTCCACCCGCCTGCAGCCCAACCACCCCACCGACGAACCCGCCGGCATCGCCGCGAGCATCCTCGACGGCCTGCTCTTCGGCAACGGCGACGCCATGATCGGCATCAACCCGGCCACCGACAGCACAGCGTCGATCTGCGCCATGCTGGAAATGCTCGACGCCATCATCCAGCGTTACGACATCCCGACCCAAGGCTGCGTGCTGACCCACGTCACCACCTCCATCGAAGCGGCGAACCGTGGCGTGCCCCTGGACCTGGTGTTCCAGTCCATCGCCGGCACCGAAGCGGCCAACGCCAGTTTCGGCATCAACCTCAATGTCTTGCAGGAAGGCTACGACGCGGGGCTAAGCCTGAACCGCGGCACCCTCGGCAACAACCTGATGTATTTCGAAACCGGCCAGGGCAGCGCGCTGTCGGCCAACGCCCACCACGGCGTCGATCAACAGACCTGCGAAACCCGGGCCTACGCCGTGGCGCGACATTTCAACCCGTTCCTGGTGAACACGGTTGTAGGATTCATCGGCCCGGAGTACCTGTACAACGGCAAACAAATCATCCGCGCCGGCCTCGAAGACCACTTCTGCGGCAAGCTGTTGGGCGTGCCGATGGGCTGCGACATCTGCTACACCAACCACGCCGAAGCCGACCAGGACGACATGGACACCCTGCTGACCCTGCTCGGCGTGGCCGGGATCAACTTCATCATGGGCATCCCCGGCTCCGATGACATCATGCTCAACTATCAGACCACCTCGTTCCACGACGCCCTCTACGCCCGCCAGACCATGGGCCTCAAGCCCGCGCCGGAATTCGAAACCTGGCTGGCGAACATGGGCATCTTCACCCAGGCCGATGGCCGGGTGCGGTTCGGCGACAACCTGCCACCGGCGTTTCGTCACGCCCTCGCGCATTTGGGATGAGAGCACTGCCCATGGATAAATCACCTGTCGATCCACAAAACCCTTGGCTGAATCTGCGCAACCTCACCCCGGCGCGCATCGCCCTGGGCCGCACCGGTACCAGCCTGCCGACCCAGGCGCAACTGGACTTCCAATATGCCCATGCCCAGGCCCGCGATGCGGTGCACCTGGCGTTCGATCATCAGGGCATTCGCGCACAGTTAACCGAGCGCGGCCGTGAAAGCCTGCTGCTCCACAGCGCGGCGGCCGACCGCCACAGCTATCTACAGCGCCCGGACCTGGGCCGGCGGCTCGACGAGGCCTCCGCACAAACCCTGCAGGACTACGCGGCGGCCCATCCCGGCGGCGTGGACCTGGCCATCGTGGTGGCAGACGGCTTGTCGGCGCTGGCGGTGCATCGGCATACCTTGCCGTTCCTGGCGCGCCTGGAAGAACAGACCGCCGCTGACGGCTGGTCGGTGTCGCCGGTGATCCTGGTGGAACAAGGCCGGGTCGCGGTAGCCGATGAAGTGGCGCAGCGGCTCGGCGCGAAAATGTCGGTGATCCTGATCGGCGAACGCCCCGGCCTCAGCTCCCCCGACAGCCTCGGGCTGTATTTCACCTACGCGCCCAAGGTCGGCCTGACCGACGCCTATCGCAACTGCATCTCCAACGTCCGCCTCGAAGGCTTGAGCTACGGCATGGCGGCCCATCGCCTGATCTACCTGATGCGCGAGGCCTGTCGCCGCCAGCTCTCGGGGGTCAATCTGAAGGACGAAGCCCAGGTAAACACTCTAGAGTCGGAAAACGCTGCCGATATGAAAGGTAATTTCCTACTGGCGCCGCCCCGAAACTGAGCCGTTTATCCGATTGCGTTTTTGATCCGCTTTCAGGCAGCATCAAAAGCACGGCAGCGCGACATTGTTGTCTGAGTATCTGTCGACCTTTGCAGACGAGACCTACCATGCGGATTATCCAAGCAACTCTGGAACACCTGGACCTGCTGACCCCATTGTTCGTCAAGTACCGGGAATTCTATGGCTCACTGCCCTACCCGGATTCGTCGCGAGCCTTCCTCGAAAAACGCCTGCGCCGCAAGGAATCGGTGATCTACCTGGCCCTGCCCGATGACGATGACAACCGGCTGCTGGGCTTCTGCCAGCTCTACCCGAGCTACTCGTCCCTGTCCCTCAAGCGCGTATGGATCCTCAACGACATCTACGTCGCCGAAGACGCCCGCCGCCAACTGGTGGCCGACAACCTGATCCGCACCGCGAAAAAAATGGCCAAGGAAACCAACGCCGTGCGCATGCGCGTCTCCACCAGCAGCAACAACGAAGTCGCGCAGAAAACCTACGAGTCGATTGGCTTCAAGGAAGACACCGAGTTCAAGAACTACGTGTTGCCGATCAGCGAAGGGATCTGACCCGTTCAGAGGGAAATCAGCCCATGGATATATCTGTGACAGACATATCCATGGGAGATCGATCTGTGGGAGCAAAGCTTGCTCGCGATAGCGCTCCGTCAGGCCCATCAATGTTGACTGAATAGCCAGCATCGCGAGCAAGCTTTGCTCCCACAGGTGTTTCACCCCAAGACAACATCTCGAAATCCCCAGCTACAAACTCCCCCCGCACTTCCCCCGCCCCACCGTATAATGCCGCTCTTCCCAGCGTGTAAGAAAAAGCTACACACTCTGTAGCCATACTCAAAGCCAGACCCACAAGCCTGCCGAGTCGGGCCACCACCACAGGTGTTATGCATGGATTTCAACCCCCTCGACCTCATTCTGCATCTCGACGTCTACCTCGACATGCTGGTGACCAACTACGGCACCTGGGTCTACGCCATCCTGTTCCTGGTGATCTTCTGTGAAACCGGCCTGGTGGTCATGCCCTTCCTCCCAGGCGACTCCCTGCTGTTCATCGCCGGCGCCGTAGCCGCAGGTGGCGCCATGGACCCCGTCCTGCTGGGGGGCCTGCTGATGCTCGCGGCCATCCTCGGCGACAGCACCAACTACCTCATCGGCCGCACCGCCGGCGAAAAACTCTTCAGCAACCCCAACTCGAAGATCTTCCGCCGCGACTACCTGCAGCAAACCCACGACTTCTACGCCAAACACGGCGGCAAAACCGTGACCCTGGCGCGCTTCCTGCCAATCATCCGCACCTTCGCCCCCTTCGTCGCCGGTGTCGGCAAAATGAACTACCTGCGCTTCTTCGGCTTCAGCGTCCTCGGCACCATCCTCTGGGTCGGCGGCCTGGTGACCCTCGGCTACTTCTTCGGCAACGTGCCCTTCATCAAGCAGAACCTGTCGCTGCTGGTCGTCGGCATCATCCTGCTGTCGCTGCTGCCGATGATCATCAGCCTGGTGCGCAGCAAAATGAGCCAGCGCGCCTCGAAAGCCCAACCGCGCTGATCGCCATGTGGTCCCTGAGCAACTGGCGCCGCCAACGCACCCTCGCCAAACACCCCGTCACCGAGGAAACCTGGCGGCGGGTGCGCCAACAACTGAGCTTCCTCGACGGCATCAGCGCCGCCGAGGACCAGTGGCTACGGGAAGCCTGCGTACTGTTCCTGCACGACAAACACCTCACCGCCCTGCCCGGCGTCGAACTGCACCAGGAACAACGCCTGCTGCTCGCCGCCCAGGCGCAACTGCCGCTGATGCACCTCGGCGATTTGAACTGGTATCAGGGCTTCCACGAAATCGTCCTCTACCCCGACGACTTCCTCAGCCCCCAGCGCTACCGCGACGCCAGCGGCATCGAGCACGAATGGGACGGCGAACACAGCGGCGAAGCCTGGCCCCAGGGCCCGATCATCCTGGCCTGGGACGGCGTGCTCGCCAGCGGCGGCTGGGACGGCTACAACCTGGTGATCCACGAACTGGCGCACAAACTCGACATGCTCAACGGCGACGCCAACGGCCTGCCACCGCTGCACGCCGACATGCGCGTCAAAGACTGGGCCGACGCCATGCAACAAGCCTTCGACGACCTCGACCGCCAACTGGACCACAACCCCGACGCAGAAACCGTCATTGACCCCTACGCCGCGGAAAACCCGGCGGAATTCTTCGCCGTCACCAGCGAATACTTCTTCAGCGCCCCGGACCTGCTGCACCAGGCCTATCCCAAGGTCTACGAACAGCTCAAGGCGTTCTACCGCCAGGATCCTTTGGCCCGACTGCGGCAACTTCAAGCCGAAGATCCGGTCTATCAGGCGTCATACTAAGGTCTCTAAGACCCTGCTAACGTGGCAACAGCGGCCGAATATGCCTATAATCGCCGCCACTTTTTGGTCAATCCGACCAGTCATTTGGTCAACTAACGGGGGCACCGCCCAATGAGCTACAGCAAGATTCCGGCTGGCAAAGACCTGCCGAACGACATCTACGTCGCGATCGAAATCCCGGCCAACCACGCCCCGATCAAATACGAAATCGACAAAGACAGCGACTGCCTGTTCGTTGACCGTTTCATGGCCACCCCCATGTTCTACCCGGCCAACTACGGCTACATCCCCAACACCCTGGCCGACGACGGCGACCCCCTCGACGTGCTGGTCGTGACCCCTTACCCAGTGGCCCCAGGCTCGGTCATCCGCGCCCGTCCAGTCGGCATCCTGAACATGACCGACGACGGCGGCGGCGATGCCAAAGTCATCGCAGTGCCACACGACAAACTGTCGCAACTGTACGTCGACGTGAAGGAATACACCGACCTGCCACCGCTGCTGATCCAGCAGATCGAGCACTTCTTCGCGAACTACAAAGACCTTGAAAAAGGCAAGTGGGTCAAGATCGAAGGCTGGGCCGGTGCAGACGCCGCCCGCGAAGCCATCACCAAGTCGGTTGCCGCCTACAAAGGCTGATACAAACTTGATAAAGAACCCCGGTTTGCCCCGGGGTTTTTTTATGTCTTAATGATTGCTAATACGTAGTTGTATTAAGGTCGTTTAAGCACGTTTAGCCCGCGCCTTTCAAATCCTGCAAACGGAAAGATCGTCTTATATATTTGCACGACTTGTTTATTGCCGAAAACACAGTCGTCCCTAAACTTTCCGTTTATGAAAATACTTTCCAGTGGCGACCGCTTCCGAGCCCTTCTAAAAGAAGCGAACATCCGTTCCGCCGACTTCGCGAAGTTATACGGCGTGAAATCCCAACACGTGAACAACTGGTTCAACCGTGGCATCCCGCCAGGGCGCATCCACTCCATCGCCAGCCTGCTGACCGTCAGCCCGCAATGGCTCGCCCACGGCGAAGGCCCGCAAACCCCATTGGGCCTCGGCCCCGGCACCACCTATGAAGCCGCCGAAAACGACGGCGTCTACAGCGTGGTGGAACCCACCGACATCGAACTGCCTTTTTACAAGGAAGTCCCCATCGCCCCCGGCGAAACCAAAACCCACATCGTAGAAATCCCCGACCAATCCATCCGCCTGCCCCGCAGCCACCTCGAATCCCTGGAAATCGACCCCGGCGACGCCATCTGCATCACCATGATCGGCGACAGCATGGCCGAACGCATCGAAGACGGCTCCACCCTCGCCATCGACCGCGGCCTGACGCAAATCGTTGATGGTCAAATCTATGCGCTTGAGCATGACGGCATGCTGCGTATCAAATACCTGCATCGCATTCCCGGTAATCGGCTGCGCCTGCGTAGTCATAACTGTGCTGCGTATCCTGACGAGGTCTTCAGCGCCGAACAGATCGACGCGCAACACATCCGGGTGATCGGCTGGGTGTTCTGGTGGTCCACCCTCAACAAACAGAGACCGCCGGTGTTCGACTAACCCACCCAAGACCAGAAACCGTGGCAGGAACTGCAGTAGGAGCTGTGGCAGGAGCTTTTGTGGCGAGGGGATTTATCCCCGCTGGGCTGCGCAGCAGCCCCCTGCTTTTCACCTGAATCACCCCTAACCCAATGATTCCACACCACTTACCACTGGGATTCTGAAGCAAACCCGCGTATCCTCCGCCCCACATTTGCGAGCCCACGCCTCGCACCGACAAGGCAGATCACTTTCTGACCAAGTCCCACAGCCGGCCGCAAGAGCCGGATGTACGTTTTGAAGGCTGGTAAGGTTTGTCAAAAACGAACTGAGTTAGTCAACGAGAAGCCGGCCATAAGCCGGCTTTTTAATGCCTGAAATCCGCGTAGGACAAGGGCTTGATCCAAAGCCCCATCTTTGACCCACACTTTGACCCACACCTAAACGCTGGGTTAGTCGCTCCATCGACTCGATCTGTATGACACAAACGATCTCGGCCATCTCACACCCTAATACGTAAATGAATCAGTCTGACCACCAATGCATTCGTATTGACCATCTAGTTGCATGTGTCTCGAGCAGCATTTAGTTAACTTGCCCCCCATCGCGGCTGCAGTTGCGATGCTCGGTAACGTCAGAGCGAACGCATTCCCCTTCACAGCAATCTGGCGCGGTGAGGTGCCAGATAAGAATGGTGCAGTGCATTGATCCAACGCAGTTTCATTCCTGGTGTAATGCCAAGGGGCAGCAAATCCATCTCTGCCAATGTTGGTGCAAGCACCAGCACACCCTGTTCATCAAAGCTAATCAGAAAACGGTCAAACAAGGCATCCAGATTGGCACTGAGCAGAAAGCCATTGAACACGTCAAGGCGTTCGGCATCGGACTCACACTCCGCCCAGGGTTTTGCATGGCTGGCGCGCAGCACCTCCGGGATCGCAATACCCGTCACCGCACATGCGCTACCCCAGTAATCTAGCATCGCATCTCGAAATTTGTTTTGGCCCACACGTTGACGCACTAAGCGCTCGACCTCGGTACCGATAATGCCTTCGGGGAGCACCGCTAGCTCAGCGGCCACTGCCTGCTGGTAGTCGGTCGCGGCCTGACTGGGCAGCGCGCGGGAAAGGCTGGCTGCACGGCGCAGAAAGGTTGCTAGAGCGGCCTCAGTCATCAAGGCAAACACTCCTGATTTCCCATAAGCCTCAGGAAAGCTGCACAGCAGTTCTGGTAGCAATATTGGCGTCGCCGCCCGAAATTGCACTTGATAGGCTCCACTTTCCTGGCCAATTAACGCGACAGAACGATGGCGTGCCGAAGCCAAGGTCACACCCGTGGCCTCAGAAGCCACTACATACTCGAATCCATTGTCGTTTCCGGCCTTCTCGATAAGGGTACGTTGCAGCGGATTCATTCAGGCACCCCCGTAGAATAATCAACGCGGTTCCATTCAATCGCTCGCTTTCGCCAGTGGGTGTCGATGGCCTGGGTAAAGTCCGGGCGGACCAGCTTGGCGCGAGCTTCGCACCACTCGACCGACTCACGGCGAATGACTAAGCCTTCCAGCGCACCAGTGCGGTAGTTGCTTGTGGTGGCGGTGACTAGTAGTCTCAGCGCAGCAACTGTCGTGGTTCCTCGCAGCACCAGCGGAACCGTCATCAAACCTGCAGCATTGGCCACTGCATTGCGCCTCTGCGTACTCCAGAAGCGACCTAAACTGCGGTCATACACATCAAACAGCAGGAACCAATCAGGAAGAGCGGCGTAGTCCAGTGAATGGCGCGCGGCGCACCACTCGCCAAAGAGGATAAGGTTTGGCTTGAGTGCGGCACGTAAGCCATCTTCGTGTTGCGCCAACCAAGCGGGCATACGTGCGAACTGACCGGCGTGAGGCTCTTCCAGGTATTGGCCCCTGTTTTGAGCGCGCAATTTGCCGTCTGGCGCGAGCGATAGCCCCACATTCGCGCCATCGAGCTTTTCTTCGACTACCACATTGCCGGCGAGAAGTGCTGACACCTCAGAGGGTGACAACACCTTGTCATCGCGCGGAGCGTTTTCGCCCAGCCAGGCAAGGTGTGGCGTGTGAGGGAATCGGAAAAAGTCGACAGTCATCTCGTCGCGACCCTTGTGTTATACCAATCATTGGGTAGCAAGCGTCGGAAGCTGAGGCCAATCGCTATCAATTGCTCCTCCGCAATAAACCAGTCTGATTCAGCACCGTAAACAATAGGTGGCATTTGATCGAAGAGCATCTGAGCCGCCAGTGCACATGCAACCCATTTTCGGTCCTCTCGATCCGTTACTAGCGCTTCGTGGTCTGGCTCAAGCACGGCAATATGCTCACCGTTGGCTTCAAGCGACTCGATGGGTACATACTCCACAAGATTTCTGTCGAGCTTGCTTTGTAAAACCTGCAGGCCGTATTCCTGGTGGTGTTGATTGAACGGCATGTTTCGTTCGTACTCAGCACGTACCAAGCCTTCTTCATCGAGTACGATACGAGCATCCGACTGGTCAAAGTCGGAAAGCCATTCATACACAACTTCGCGCAGCTCAATCTCCTGCGGCATAGCCCGTATAGCCAGATCTGAAAGATCCTGCACTGCACTTGCCGCCAGCATCACGTTGGTATCAACCAGATACATTGCTATCCCTCGCCCTCAGCTCCTTTGCACGCTGAATAGCCAGCGCAGTTTGCTCTCGCGTCTCGCCCAGAGCATCACCAAAGAAGCCCTCTGGCCAGTTTTTCACGCGACCGAAATCGTCTAGTTCCAGCGGCAGCATGTGTGCAACTTTGCCCTCGCGCTCGACGAAATACATCGCGGCGTCATTGGGAGCTATTTGCTGCCTGGCGATCAACGTTTGCATACGCCGAAACAGGTGTTCGGAGTGGGTCTCGACGATGAACTGGACGTTCCGCTCTTTGCTCACTTGCGCCAGCAATTCGGCCAACTTGCTTTGCGCCAGTGGATGCAAGTGGCTTTCCGGCTCTTCGACGATGACGATGTGACCCGGTTGTGCAAATAGTGCCGCGACGATGACGGGTAGAACCTGTGAAACGCCCACACCAACATCTTTGAGATTGCTGGCCTGGCCATCATTTTCAATCAGCAATTCGTAGCGTGCAGAACTGCCTAATGCGCGGATGGAAAGCCCATCCGCTAAGTTCATCGACTTCAACCAGTGAATCGTTTGCTCGAATAGTTGTGCTTCTACAGGTAAAGCGTGATTGCGCTTCTTGGCCGCCTGGCGCGCCACGCCGCTGGCGATCAAGGCATCCACTGCCTTGGCCCCATCATCGCCAATGTGTGCGGGCATACGGCCAGCCCACACATAATCGCGTTGTGCCAAGCGGCGAACCGGGCCGAGGTAAATGATGCGACTCAGCTCATCCAGCAGTGCAGGGCCGGTGGGACGGATTGGTTCAGCGCGCTCACCCAGCCTGTTCAAAATTGCAGCTGAAAACGCGAAGGAGCGCTCAGGACGGAAATCAGCGCTTTGCCCCAAGGAATTCCGCTCGCCAGCAAGCTGCAATCGATATACTCCGCGCTTACGGCGATGCACTGTAAAACCTTGGTTGTCCTTTCCAATACGCAGATATTCCAGCTCCGCGCTTCCCGCCATACCTTGCCGATAGCGGGCGGAAAATAAATTGGAATCTGCCGCAGCGACAGACTCACTCCAGCGAAACTCAATCCCCACCTGCGGAGTCGATGTGCCCTCGATAGCTGCGCCATGGCGGCAGAGCACATCCTTGAATTGCCCCAGCGTTACCGAATCATCCGCATCAGGGTTGCCCAGGTTCAGATCCAGATTGGGGTCGTCGCCTTTTACCGTTTGGCGGATCAGCAGCAGGCTCTGAATCAGGCTGGATTTACCGGAAGAGTTGGAGCCCAGCAGCAGCGTAATCGGTGCCAATCGAATGGGGCCCGTGCTGCGCCAGATCTTGAAGTTCTCCAGTTTAAGGTGCGTCAACATCAGTGCAACTCCCCACGCTCCAGTTTGTCCCAGGCTTCCAGCACCAGCCGTTGGGTGCGGTACTCGCCGAACTCTCGCTCCTCGCTTCGCTTCAGAACCGAGAATGTTTCAGAGGGGTATCCCGGCTTTACCGATTGTGGATCAAGGATGAAAGAAAGTTCATCGCGCTCTAGGCCATACAGTTTTGCGTAGTAGGCATCCAATTCAGCGCGGAGGACTGCACGGCGTGCTGAATCAAAAGCGAAGGGAGGTTCTTCATACCCGAGATCTTTTGCCCAAGCCACCAGATCTAATGAGGTATAAGTGAGCTCCAAAATTCTCGGAATTAAAAAATCATGATCATTTTCTGAATAGCTTTCTGGTGCCAGAATGGGAAGCTGCTTCACGATGAAAAAATTCATGGTCAGCCCGCCGATTTTTTGCCGTGCCACATAGTCAAAGCAAAAAGCGGTCAGGTTAGCGAGCAACAACGCCACCAATTTAGGATCATGATTTGTTAGTAGTAGTGGAAATTTATTACTAACTGCTGCTTTGGGAATAATCGCCCCCACAAATGACCTAGCGCTCGCCCTTGAGTCAGTGACATCTCGGAAACCAAGAAGCCAACCTTTGGCCCATCTCTTTTCCTTTAGCCGCTCGTCAACCTCTTCCTTTGCCACCCAATAAAATGGGATTGGAGCGTAATCCGGATCGTTGAGTCTAATGCTGTCGATCTTTGGAAGGATATGTGCTCGCTGACCATTAGTTTCGCTAAAGTCGCTGTACCTATGGTTATAGTGGTAAACCATCTTGGCTTCGTACAGTGGCAGTAACTTTTCGCCTCCGCGCACAAAACTATTTCCATCCAAATCATAGCCATCGCTTTTCAGTTCTTGATAGGTCTTGAAAATGTGGCTGTCGTTCGACATGTGAAGCATCGCCATAAAGCGAATATCCCAAGGATTGTCCTCGGACACGCCATTCCGCCCTTCGCGAACTAACACAGGTACGCGTTGATAGATTTTCTTGGTCAGTTCAGCATCAAAACGCGACTGAAATATTGGGCAAGTCAGCGTATTAGGATTAACCCGCTCGATGTCTTCTGGGCTTAACGTAAAAACCCGTTCCGGGTCGTGCAGATGTTCCAGTTTTTTGCCCTGAAACAGGTATCGAGTCGCCTGAATCTGCGCTGCCGCTCCAACTATCGTTGTTAATGCAAAGCGCAACATGTGGCCTTGGCCAGCACCGGGGAAAAAGCCTTCGTTTTCAAACTCAAAAAAGCTGTCGAGAGACTTATTGGAAATTAGATCGCCAAAAAAATCTTTCGTGGAGTTGTCGGTGGCCAAACCTGATGGGACGATAAACCCTGCACGACCACTAGGTGACGTTATCTGCCGAATAGTCTCGGCAAACAGTGCGTAGGTGTTCACATCCCCCACGCCGGTCAGCGGGTAACGCCCTCCATCCGGCCCGTTGACATGGGCAAACACGCTTGCAGCTTCCGCCGTGCGGCGAGCGCTGATGAACTCGGCATACAGACGCTGTTCGGCCTCGCATTCGTGTGGTGCATGCTCCAGATGCGAAAACAAATGTTTCGCCAACATCCCCTCGGCCAGCCACTGGATGCGCTGGCTGCGTTCAGCCTTATTTTGGGCATTAAACACATCCCGGTGGCGGGTGGCGAAGAATTCCTCCTCCTGCAACTTGATACGTTCCCAAGGCGGGTTGCCCAGTACGCAGTCAAAACCGCCGCCGGCAAATACCTGCGGAAAGGCTAGTGGCCAGTGAAATACCCGGGCTTCTGCACAAGCGGCTCGGGCCGCTGCCAGTGCACCTTGTTGTGGGGCTGGCAGGGCATCACCTAACAGGGTGAGGTAAAGGGTAGCGCTGGTGGGGATGTGCGCTTCGCCCCTCTCGCGCTTGGGCATCAGATAGGCCCCCACCAACAAGTCGGCAGCATGCGCTAGGCGACTGGTCTTAGCCTGTTCCAGGAATAACCGGTAGGCAGCCTCCTTGGTGGCGATTTCGTTTGTGCTGTTTTCCGGTAGGACTTCTAGGGCTTGCAGTTGGCTGAGGCCACTGCCTGTGGCGGTGGCAACGTCGAGTTGGCCAAAAGCGCGGGCGTTGCGCTGCTTTTCTAGGCTTTTGAGGGCAGCGGCGTTGGTCTTGGCGAGTAGTTTGCAGACGCTTTTGTCATCGCCGGAGAGCGGCTTGAAGGCATCTTTGGCAATGCCCATTTCCAGCGTCTTGAGGTCGGTGAGCCCCAGCAGCGCATCGCCCACTTGCAGGTGGTGGTCGAGAAAGCCCAATGGCCGGCCTTCCTCAAAGCCTTCCAGCCACAAGGCGGTGCGGGCCAGCTCAATGGCCATCGGGTTACGGTCCACACCAAAAATACAGCGGCTCACCACCTCTCGCAGCGCGTGGCGGAAGTCCTGTTCGGTTTGCTCGCCCTCGGCAGAGCGGAGTTGCGCGAGTTTTTCCGCCAAGCGGCGGGCGGCGGCAAGCAGAAAGTGGCCGCTGCCGCAGGCCGGATCGATGACACGGATAGATAGCAGCGCCTCAATAGGTGCTTCGGGCTGGGCAGCGATACGCTGCTCGATTATGGGGTCGAGTGCGGACTTGATCAGCTCCTGCACCAGCGAGTCCGGTGTGTAGTAGCTGCCGCTGAGCTTACGGGCGTTGCCGGCGGTGCTACCTTCACTAGTAAGGCCTACAAAGCCAAACTTTCTGGCTGACAGATCGATTTCCGGCACCAGCTCCAGCAGGCTTTCATACACGCTACCGAGTTCTTCCGGCCCCATGTTGCGGTAGTCCACGGGCGCCAGAGTGCTACCGCCTTTGCCAACTGAATGGCTTGCCCAGCGCAGGTTTTGCATGGCGACCAGCAAGTGGGTGTTATCGAGGCTGGCGGCGTCCAACGCCGGGCATTGGTTGGTGGCGAACAGCCCGCCCAGTGCCGGCAGGGCCAGACGCGGTTCGCCTTCGCTCAGGCCCTTGAAGACGATACGCAGTGCCTGCCAGTGGTCATCAAAGCGGTTGCGGGCGCGGCGCTTGAGGCACAGCTCGCGCAGGCGGCCCACGGCGTAACCCTCGGCATAGGCGCGGCGCTCGGCCTGGGCAGCGCTACCGTCGTCGTTGGTGTCGTTTTTGGAGTGCAGCAAGCCGCGCTCTTCGACGCTAAACAAAAAGATCAGCCGGTAGATCAAGCGGAGCAGTTGTTGAAAGTAGGCATCCTTGGTCAGTTCGCCGTTGTGCAGAGCTTGGCGCAAGGCATCGTTGGCCGGGTGCTGGACAAACCCTGTGCCTAGAGTGAGCAAGGCGTCGGTTACCCCTAAGCGCAGGCCATCGCGGACTCGAGTGCCTTCCTCCTGACCAGCAGCGCGCCACTTTTCCCAGATGCATTCGGTGGGCTTGCCCACTGCGCGGGTGGCGTGTAGCAGGCGCCAGACATTGGCGAACTCGGCATACCGCTGGCCACCCAAAAGGTCGGCCAGATCAATTTCGAGAAAGCTGGGGCGTGTCAGTGTGGCGGCATCGCGCAAGAGACGCAGGCTTTTGCCGTTGCAGGCTATAGCCCAAAGATGATCGGAGCTGGCGTTAAGCAGCTCTTGCGCCAGCATGAAGGCTGACTTTTTGCGGCTGCCAGAGCCAACTACGGCAAAGCGTGTATCGGGTTCATGCAAGGCCAGGGTATGCGGTGCGACCACCACCGGTACGCCACCTGCGAGGAGGCCTATCGGGTAATGACGCTCCTCCAGAGTGATTCCGGAACAGGCTTGCAGTTGAGTGAAGCCGAATACATCGCGTAGCAGCTCTTGCACAAAGGTATGGGTGAGCGCAGCCGCGTCCACATCGGCACGTTCGAGTTGAGCTGCGAAGTGCTTCCACTGGGCGCAGGCGATCTGAAAGGCGCGGCTGTAATCGTCCTTGAGTTTGAGGCCCTTGGGTGTGCCGTAATCGGCTTCGGTTTGCCACTGGGCGCTGCCGAATGCAGCCTTTTCCAGCTGATCCGGCAGAAATAGGCCGCCTTCCAGCGTGAGCGTGGGCAGGTTCAGCGCTGCTTGGGTTTTACATAGTTTTCTCATGTTCTTATCCCTAGTGGCCGCCCGTTACAGTGAATCGGGCAGCAGCACGTACACTCCCATCACATCCACTGGTAGACAGGCGTTAACGCTGTACTGCCCGACATCGCGGGCCGCCTCGCGCACTCGCTGGTGGTCGGCCAGCAGCAATTCAGCGCGTTGCTCGGCGAGCATTTGCAGTTGTTTTGGGTGTGCGGCGATAAAGTCGAGAGCAGTGCGGATTTCGCGCTGCACGGCTTCCAGCGGCAGGTTGCCGCTGGGCGTGCATTCCAGCAGTCGCGCCACCGCATCGCCCTCTAGCCATTGCGGATTGCTGCGCCCCGCCACGGCCATGGCCACGGTTTCTTCTGCCATCATCTGGAACGGCTGACGACGGCGCACATAGCCCAATTGATGGCGCAGGCGCAGCAGATAAATAGTGGTGACCACCTCCACGGTATCGGTCAGCGTGGCAGCGCAGCGTGCAGCAATGCCCGCCTCCCCGCTCAGGCTGGTCTCCAGCAGATATTCCGCCAGCACACTGACGAGCGGGTGGCTGCGGTGCAGCTCATTGAAGTCAATTAGGACCGGTTTGCTTATGCCTTCATCGGCCAGACGCAGCTTGAGTGCCTCAGGCAAATGCTGCGGTAGA
This sequence comes from Pseudomonas sp. Soil_N_39, assembly GCF_057655955.1. Taxonomy (NCBI): domain Bacteria; kingdom Pseudomonadati; phylum Pseudomonadota; class Gammaproteobacteria; order Pseudomonadales; family Pseudomonadaceae; genus Pseudomonas; species Pseudomonas sp. Soil_N_39. Next base: position 134,151 of record NZ_JBDGLI010000011.1, on the reverse strand, counting down.
AAGCGAAATTGCTGTTTGCGCACCGGTTCCAACGGAGCATTGAGGCGGGTACAGGCGCTCTGTACAAAACGCTGAACATCAGTCTGGGTGCCTAGTGCTTCTTGCTGTTTTTGCCACTCTGGTAGCACTTCATCAGGGCGGATTCTGCGCTGAGCGAAGACGGTGCGATTAGCCTTGGCTTTTTGCAGCGCGTCCTGCCATTGCTCCTGCAGCGGTGCCAAAATGCGTTCGGGCTCGCCAAAGTCAAAACTGACTTGAGGCGATGACTTTTGGCTTTCACTGCGCTTCATCAGCGCAGCCTTGACCAAGGCTTGATTGATGCGAGCTTCGTCTTCAGGCATGGGCACTAGCACGCCCAGCTCTTTTTGGATGGTTTCGCCTTTGCGCAGAATCACGTTCAGCACAAAACCATCGACAGGGTTGTCCTGCCCCCAGAGCATCGTGCAGCGAACCTCTTCCGACTGTTGGCCAAAGCGATCAACGCGGCCTTCACGTTGCTCGTGACGGGTTGGGTTCCAAGCCAGATCGTAGTGAACCACGGCAGTGAACAGGTGCTGTAGATTGATGCCCTCGGACAGACAGTCGGTGGCGACCAGAATGCGCAGTTCGACTTCTTCCATGGCGTCAACACGCTCATGCCGGTCTTCCGGCGTGTATTCCCCAGTGACGGATTCGACCGTGGCCTTGGGAAAGGCTTTGCGCAGGTGTTCTGCTACATAGTTAGCGGTGGCGATATAGCGGCAGAACACTACGGTGTGGTAACCATCTTTAACCAGTGCCTCGATATGCCGTATCAGAGAGGCTAACTTTGGGTCACCCGTCTTGCCGGAAAGGCGCTCAGCTTCCTGGATCAGCCCCTGCAGCCTGCCGGTTTCTTCAAGTTTCGCGGGCGGCTCCAAGTCACTGCCGTCGAGGTTGTCGGCCTCGCCATCGTGCAGACGTTCGTCGGCAAGTAGGTCGTCTGTTGCAAGAGTGCCTTCCAGCCGGGTGGAGAGTGCTTTGACCGCCGCAGCTGGTGAGGAGGCAACGCAACGCAACAGCGCGAGCGTCGCGTACCAGATCAGGCGTCCGCGGCCTTCGCCCTGCTGTTCAATTGTTTCAGCTATCTCACGGCAGTAATCCTGAACAGAATCAAAAAACCTTCCCCAATCGCCGCTGAGCTGGTAGGTCACTTCGGTTTTCATACGGCGAGGAAAGCCGCGACCATCGCCAGTTTCGGCTTGCCATTCGGCGATGTCCTTGCGACGGCGCTGAACAAAATGCCGGGCTAACTCCTGCCGCAAGGGGTCATTGGCTGAAGTACGGTTTTGTAGGGCAACAAAGCGCGGATCGAGCAACGACAATAGGTTGTAAAATGCCGCTTCATCGCCCGAGTGAGGGGTTGCAGTGAGCATGATCAGGTGCCGATTTTCATCCTTCACCAGGCGCTGCAATAACTCAAAACGTAGCTGTTTGCCCGCGCCACTGCTCGCGCAGGTATGCGCTTCGTCAACAATGACGCACTCCGGTGCAATTGCCAGAAAGTGCGCGCGATGGCGCTCGCTCTTGATGTAATCGAGGCTAACCACCACCACGGGATAGTGATCGAATAAGCTGACGCCATGGGGAATATCGCGCTCGATACGGGAGGCCGATGCCGAGGTCAGCGCGATAGCTTGCAAATTGAAGCGGGTTTCTAGCTCGCTTTGCCATTGCTCTACCAAGTGTGGGGGGCAGAGGACAGCGAGACGGGCGATCTCACCTCGGTCCATCAATTCACGGGCAATCAGGCCGGCTTCGATGGTTTTACCGATACCTACGTCGTCCGCAATCAACAGACGCACGGTGGTAAGGCGAAGCGCCATCAATAGGGGAACTAGCTGGTAGCCACGTGGCTCAACCGCGATATTGCCAAAAGAACGGAACGGACCGCCGCCAGCCCTTAGCTTGAGGCGTAAGGCATCACGTAGCAGCAGTGCCGCCGCATGGTTACCGGCCTGCTCAGGCTGTGGCCAGGGAAAGGTGGCAGGCTCAACCGGCTGCAGTTCAAGTTCCGGAATCAGGGCAATAGTGTCGTCGTCTGCGCCACCGAGAGGGCGCAGACGCAGCCAGTCACGGCGTGATTCGCTTTGCACTACCCATTCGCGGCCACGGGCACGAACTAGGTTACCGGGCATGAAGTCGTGTTCAAGCTGGGTCATTTTGTTTTCTCATGGTTGCCGAACACATCGGGATGAGCCGCAAACTGCACTTGCCATAGCGATGGGTCGGAGAAGTTCAGCACTTGCCAGCCTTTGTCAGCCATTAAGGCAGCAGTGTCGGTGTCAATGTCTTCAAGAAACACCAACGCGCGGACTGACTTGTATTGGCCGGCGGCTATGGCTGCGCCTTTATTGACGGGCAACTGTATGGCATCCGGTTGGCGTAAGCCTGAGGCATTCAGGGCGCTCAGCCATTGCGTGAGGAGAGCGTTGGCCGGTGCGCTTTCTTGAGTTGGCGGTATATTTTGCTTGGGCTGGACTTCGGCATTTGCCAGCGCAACCAACACTTTGAGCGCATCGCCATTGCGGCGATTAATGTTCTCGTGGTCGGGCTGGTTGAAGTAGGACAGTAGGCATTGGTAGCAGCCGGCTTCACAGATGTGGTTACCCAGCGCATTGGTTTGCTCCAGCCCGGGCAAGTCTTCCAGTTTCCACGGGCCTAGTGGTACAGCGTGATGCAGTAACCTGAGGGCATTACTAGCGACCTGCGCCAGGCTGGCTGGGTCGCTGGCAATGCGAGTCAGCACGCCAGCCCCCCCTTCAGCCGCCTCGTAGAACATCAATGCCCGGCGCTCGTCCGCCTTGGGCAACGGTTCGGCCACGAGTTCGGACTCTTCGATCTGGAAGGTCATTTCGATACCGCGCTTAAGCGCCGCCTGCAAGGTCGCCATAGCCTCCGTCGATAAGGCATGCACAGGTGCCAGAATCAGCAGGTTGCGGTGGTCCTCGACGAAGGGAACGATGCGCTGATTGGGCACCTTGTCGAGCAGGGCCTCGTCCTTGCCTTCCTCATCATTGGCCCCCGGCTCGTCCTGTTTGCTCCAAGTGCCGGTGATGGGGTTGATGTAAAAGCCCAACTGCTCCTTGTTTTTACGCCTACGCCAGCCACGGTTAATGCGCCACAAGCGTGCGGCAGGCGCATAGGTCAATTCAGCTAAAGCTTCGTCGCCGAGCCTGACATCGGCCTTACGCTGCTGGATGACGCCATCCGGCCCCGGCAGGAACCGGTAGGTGGTTTGTAGCTCAAACCCCTGACGTTGACGATCCTCATCATTGATAGAGATGCGTTCGACAGCGACCGTTTCCACGGTTTCAATGCGATACAGCTCTCGCACCCAGTCGTGTTCGGTCAGCAGGGCATCACAGTTTTCACAGCGATTGACCAAAGGCTGCGTGCCGTTGATATCGCCCAAATGACCGTAACCGCATTGACTGCAGACCAGCGAGGTGATGGTAGCGAGCTGGCTGTTGCCGGAAATGTGATCGGCCGAACCCACGTTAAGTTTGGCGCGCACTACGCGGTACATACGACCCTGGTGATAAATCAGACTGCGCGGGCCGAACTCTGATAAGGCCAGGAAGCGCGGACGGCTCACCATGCTGCCCTCGTCGTCCTTGCCATTCGCCGAGCCCCCCCCGCGTGCAGGAATCCAGGCCATCAAGGGCAACCGAGGAAAGTTATAGCCGGGCAGAAAACCCTGACTGGCCAGATAACGATACGTGTAGAAATCCGAGTTCTGCGTGTTCCCATTCTTCAGCAACACAGCGTACTGCCGGGCCGCATCGCCGTAGCGGCGCTGGGCGTTCTGACGCTCACTATTTGATGCCGTATGGCTTTTAACGATCTGATCAGCCATGTTCATTTGTGTGCGTGTTGCATCAAACAAGACACGCCAGCGCTCCATTGCATCGGAAAATGCCTTGGGCGCACGCTCAATAACCTTCTGTACATAATCGGCTGAAAACCAGTCGCTATCGGCCAGTTCGCTCTGCAACTGGGCAATGACGCGGGCTGCACTGGCTTTGGCGCGCTGTGTCACAGCAGGATCATTAAGGGCATCGTGGTAGGACTTGATCAGCGGCTTGCCGGCTTGATCAAGGTCGAGCATAGGGGCGATGCTGACATCGAGGGCAATGTGGGCGTTTGCCAACCATACCGCCTGCAAATGGCTCTCGACCAGATCGCGATTTGCCAGATCCAGCGTGGGCGCACGAACGATGCCATGCACCATTTCGTTGGCATGATGGAAAAACCATTGGTCATGGGGGCTCAACGAAGCGCAGTAGGTAATGACCAGCGCTTGCTGTCCAGATCGCCCGGCCCGGCCGCTGCGCTGCGCGTAATTGGCTGGGGTCGGTGGAACATTGCGTAGGTACACGGTATTCAGTGAGGAAATGTCGACGCCAAGCTCCATGGTCGGCGAACAGAACATGATCGGGAGTCGTTCCAGAGGGGCCTCGTGCGCCGGGTTTTGTGCCCAGTCCTTACGGTCCTTGTCGGTGTAGCGGAAACGCTGCTCCAGCAACTGGCGCCGCCCGGCATCCACTTGGGCCGTGTGCTCCTGCGCCTCAAAATCAAACAGCGGATGGCTTTTCTGTCGCAGTAATTCCGAGATGCTCAGATAAAGTGTGCGAAAGAACTGATTGGAGCGGGAGTCTCCCGTCTGCAGGAAGCCCTCCGGCAAACACCAATCCAGCGCGGCGGCATTCAGCCGCCAACCAATTAGATGTTGATCAATCGAATGCTTCTGGACATAGCCGTAAAGTGCCGCTGCTTGCAGCAGTTCCTCTACCAATTCGACCCACTCAAGGTCTTTCCAGGTAGCGACCAATCCGGCAAACGCGGTCTCTTTCCATATGGCAGCGGTTTTGATGTCACGCAGCATGCGCGAGCGAGGCCCACCGGTCACCAGATCCGTTCTCGGCTTACCCTTAAATTCCGGTCGCTTGCCGAGAATCAGGTATTTGGATGTTTCCAACTGCTCATCGGGAGCAAATGCCCAGCGCTCGTTCAGGTAGGCGAAGGCACTGGTTCGCGCCTTGTCTTGCTCTACCGGATCAAGATAGCGAGTCTCAAGACATAGCCCGCGACGCATTGTGTCGAAAATAAGCTGACACAAGACCGCCCGATGCGCGGCAGTCAATTTCCCCAACGGGCTACTTTTGCTAAAGGCAGCAGAGTCGGCACAAAAGTCATCCAGGCTGCGATAACTAATGTCCAGCAAACCCAGTTGATCTAGGTTCGGATTGTTGAATCGCCAGCCGCGACGCAGATCCCGCAGCAAGCGGTAGCCGATGATGTAGCGTAGAGTGCGCTGCGCTTCTTGCCGAGCCAGTCCCATCAGCTTGGGTGTACGCAGATACTCAGTCAGAGTGGCTTCATCCAGCCGATCAAATCCGAGTGCCTTGAACACGGCGTCTGCCAACTGTTCTTCGCTAAGCTCACCGCCGCTGTTTTGCAGCGCACCAATAAGACCTGAACGCAAGGTCAGCAAAAAAACGAAATCGTTGAAATGACCGGCTTGTAATGCTGCGTCCTGACGGTTGTCGGTAAAGCCGAGCAGCTTGCGTGGATCAGGTTGCCCGCTTTCCGGCTCTTTTTCGTTAAAGAGCTGACGCAGTGCCGTCAGCGTCAGAATCGTCGTAGCAGACGAGCGCCCCTCACCAGAAAGACTGGCCAGCCGATTGATGTCTTTACCATGCGCCTCATGCAATTGACCGCAATTCAAGCAGAAGCGGAATTTGCCTGGGACGTACCAGAACGACTCGCCATGCCCCTCATTTCCCTGCGGATCAACGCTCACGCTATAAGGCACGGCTTTTTTGTAGTTTTGCTTGATCTTGATTTGGTCGCGACTTAAATCCAGCCATGTCTCAGGAAGATCTTCAAGATCGCCCCGGAAGGACAGATTGGAGCCCTCATAGCAAAGGAAGCCATAGAAGACGTCTTCGTTATCGTCCGTTGTGATGTCATCTATTTCACGGGGCGTGAAACTCGCGGGAGGTTGCTTTGATTGCCAGACAGGCAGGTACTCTTGGCCGCAGTCTCGGCAAAAGTGCACGGGATAGAGCTGGGCTCCCTCTCCTTGACGGCCTGGCGCGAAACGCTGAGCATCCAAGGTGATATGACGAATACCAGGAGCCTCAAGGGTGGTCAGGACCTTACCAGGACCGCTGATAAATTGGTGAAGCTTGAACGCGAATGGCGGCCGCCCTTGCGGTGTTTTGATTTCATGTGCAGCAACGAGAAAGCGCTGTAATCCGTCGCGCGCCACATCTATCGCACAACCTGAATCGCCCGCCAACTTTTCACTGGCTGCTTGTATGGTCATCGGTTTTGCTCGACGCGGTGGCTCGTTGTCAGGCAGCTCAATGCCAAGGTTTAGCTCGACCCAAATGGATAATGGATCAGCCTGAAATGCGTCAAAGTTTGCCCACGAAAAATCAGGACTAGCTACTGCACCAGCCAAATCAGGCTGCACTGCCGCGACATCTTTCAGTGGATCGGTCACGCGCTCCAGCGTTTCACCAATGATCTCTTGCTCACTGATAGGAGTACCAAATAGCTTGCTGGCCACTGCTGCCACTGTCTTGTTGCGATCTGCCAGGGTTCCGGTGCTGGACATGGTAGCGGACGTGCCGATGCAGACGAGTTCATCTGCCTGTAAACGCTCCCGCAACCGACGCACAAGCAATGCCACGTCTGCGCCTTGGCGCCCACGGTACGTGTGAAGCTCGTCGAGAATCAGGAACTCCAGCCCTTGACAGTGATCCACCACGCGGCGGTCCACCTCGTCAAAGCGAGTCAGGATCAGCTCCAGCATCATGAAGTTAGTTAGCAAGATGTCAGGTGGGTTGCCTGCAATTACATCTCGTTCTGCTTTTGACTCTTGCCCGGTATAACGCGCAACTGTGAAGGGTTGTTGTCCCTTCGGATAACCATGAAGGAATTTGTCTAGCTCTTCGAGCTGACTATTCGCCAGGGCATTCATTGGGTAGATAACGATGGCACGAGTTCGTGCGGTTGTTTCTTGGTCTTTTGCTTTCAAAATCCGGTCAATTACCGGAATGAAGAAGGACAGCGATTTACCGGAGCCAGTGCCTGTTGTAACAACATAGCTCTGCTTTCCTTGCCCCTTGGCCAGCGCTTGCAACTGATGCGCATAGAGGTGCAATGGCTGCGGATGCCCCTCTGCTTTGCCAACCTGAAAAAGCTCGGCACAAGCGTCATGCAACACACCCGCTGCGACCAACTGCTGCACCGTGCCTTTGCGTTGGTAGTTTGGGTTGATTTGGACGAGAGGCTCTGGCCAATAGCGACCATCGGCATATTGTCGTTCAACTTCATCCCTGATATCGGATGCTGCGATTCGGGAAAAGCTTCGTGAAAACGAGCTGTATTCGTCGATAAGCTGATCGCGAAAGCCAAATACGTTATTCATTTATTCTTTCCTTCCCTTGGAAGCGTGTAGCCGGGAGCTAATACAGCATTCTCGACGCCATAAAGCGCTAGATGGTCCTTCAGCCAAAGCCGATATTGATGTCCTTGCAAGCTATGATCTGGCGAAGCGTCAACGTTCCATCGCAAAAGCATATAGCCAGCAATCGCCGCGCGGACACGAATCCGAATCGATTCGCCTGCCATCGCGTAGTCCATTCGAATGATCTCGGGGCGTTCCAAGCGCGGGTGCGGTACCAGTTCTAGCTCCACAATCCGAGTCCACTGAATGTCGTGGTCTGGATGTTCGCTCGCTTTCGCGTCTTCATCTAATAACCTTGGGGCTCGAATCCGCGTAACGACAAAGTCACGGAACTCGTTGCTCTTCCGATCAAAGGCACGAATGTGCCATCGCAGTCCCGTATCGACGAGCGCAAAGGGCACAATTACACGTTCGGATTCCCCACTGCTGATAGAGTGGTAGCGGATGGATACCGGGCAATTTCGGTGTATAGCTCGACAGATTGGAGCAAGGATCTCTATGCGAGGGCAACTTAAAATTGCCGGAGTTTCGCACGGAAGTAGCGGCTTAGGTTCGCCGTTCACACCATCGCCAAATCCGAGTGAAAGTGCTGACAAAACTCGCAGTTGAGCATGCTTAAACAACGGTACGAATGTTTTACTTGTCCGGTAAACCTTGTTACTCCCATCGAACTCGATGTTCTGTGGCGCAATTTCTCGATACAGGGCCAAGTCTCTTGTGGCACCCGCCGGAGCTATTCCGAAGCGGTTCGCCAAGTCAGGCCGCCCAATCTCCCCTACGAAGTAGAGACGAAAATCGATATAGGCTAGACGTTCTCGTTGAGTATGGCTCAAATAATTGACACGCTGAGGGGGCATGGTCAAAGGCTTATCATCCGCACAGGGGACGCCGCAAGATGGCACAAATTGCACTTTCTACTCATTATTTGCGTTGCTGACATAATCAAAATGATCATATCATGGGTTGTGACGATTATCCCATTAGAGCCTGGTTCTGTTCGCGCAATTGCTGCCAGTTAGCGCGCGTTATGAGGCGGATTGAGAGTAAGTGCCATCCACAGTGTTTTGCTCAATCCAGGATCTCGCGACGAATCTTGTCCTGCTCTCGAAGCTCTTCGGCCAGATCTCGCAGAAATGGCCTTATCCCGCCTATCCAGGCATTGCGAGTTTCAGCTCAGCGAGGAGGAACGCAGCGAACGCCTGCCTTCCGGCAAGCAAACGGTTATTAACAATCGAGTCGCTTGGGCGCGGACCTATCTGAATAAGGCGGGGCTGCTGAGCATTCCGGCAAAGGGACTGGTGCAAATCACCGAACGCGGTCGAGAAGCGCTGAACAGCGGGCCTGCACGCATTACCGTTAGATGGCTCAAGCAGTACCCGGAATTCGCCGCGCTCCATACGACCAGTCCCGCCGATGACCCAGCGTTAGCCTTGCAGAGCGAACCGGTCGAACAAGCCACTCCCGACGAGCAACTGGCCGCAGCGCACCAGGCGCTGACGCAATCATTGGCGGATGAACTACTGGCCCTGGTGCGTGCAGCTTCACCAACTTTTTTCGAGCAACTGGTAGTCGATCTGATGATCGCCATGGGCTACGGTGGCTCACGCAAGGAAGCAGGTCGAGCGACGCAACAAACCAACGAAGACGGCATAGACGGCATTATCAAGGAAGATAAGCTCGGCCTGGACGTCATCTACCTGCAAGCCAAGCGTTGGACCTACACCGTACACCGCCCGGAAATCGACAAGTTCATCGGCGCCCTCACCCGCCAACGCGCCCGTAAGGGTGTGTTCATTACCACTTCGGATTTTTCCAATGGAGCCCGCGAGGCCGCCATGAGCCTGGATATTAAAGTGGTTTTGATCGATGGGCTGGAGCTGGCGCGGCTGATGGTCGAAAATAATCTCGGCTGCAACGTCAAACAGGTTTACGAAGTGAAGCACTTGGATAGCGATTACTTCGTGGAAGATTGACCCAGTCGACTTGCCGGTCACCGCCCCCACTGATGTCCTGCTGAGGTGCACAATTGTCCAACAGGTTGTTGGACAATTTGGGCCCTCGTCGTTTCAGGACTCTCTGGACCAGGAAGGTCTTGCCGAGCAAGACCTTTCTTCATACCTGGGGTAAGCGCGACCCCTTGTTACCTCACCTCAACAATATCCAAAGCCCGATTCGCCAACAGCTCACTCACCTCAATCACCTGCAAAATCCCCATCGCAACACGCCGTCGCGATCCCTCAAGGTCAAACGCCAGATCATTGATCATGGCATTGGCCGCAGCCAGGTTTTCACTGAGACTGGCAAGCAGACATTCCGAATCAACATCAGGCGCGATACGAAAGATGCTGCTGGGATTGTCAGACGTTTCTTTCTTCGGCGTAGGCTTCAGATAGAAATCCAAAGCTCGGTTGGCAGCATCATCAAGTTTCTTGTTACGAGCCGACTGAACGCGGGAAACGGTTTCGTCGGTAGCTGGCGGATTCGGTGTGATTTTAGCCATGGTAAAGCTCCTAGAGTCTGTTGGAGCTACCACCATTCGCTGCGAAACGAAGTTGGGGTGGCAGCTGTACGCGGGTTCGCAGACCGGGACTCTAGGGACCGGCAGACCCGAGGGTCTCCCACGCACAGCCACCTCTGACGAAATCACAGACATGGGCGATCTGCTTTCGAAGGTGACGTTGTGCGCCTATAGAGTCCGGGCTGCGAAACCCGATCACTGATGAGCAGTGACGGATTCAAACTACCGAGGGGACCCAAGGCGCACAAGCCGGCGGATTCTGGCGTAGTTGTAGGCAATGGCGCAAGGCGATGTCGGTCGTGGCTGGTCTCGTGGAGTCACGATAAACAGCGGGCCGGAATGTGGCTGATGCACCGCTATCGCGAGCAAGCTCGCTCCCACAGAGGAGCTTGTGTGCATACATCGCAGGGAAATGCATTCGCGACCGGCTGCATCCTTGCAGCCAGTCGCGAAGAGGGTTACGACTCGTTGTTCAATGGAGCTTGCGAGCAACGTCGCAATGAATCAGGCGGGATATCTCGATCATATCCACGACGGTTTTGTCATCGACCGCAAACCCGCTGCCTGAAACCCAGGTGTTGCTATTACTTGAGTGTGACGTCGAGCATCGGCGGGATGTAACCGTAGTCGTACTCGGCCACCACGAAGGTCTGCTGCCCTTTTATTTTCATGCCCACCGTGGGTGCCTCGGTGCCGCCCACCCGAATCTGCGTGCCGGTTTCGTCGGTCGGTACGCTGTCGATGAAGGAGGTCACCAGGCCGTTTGGCATTACATAGTGCGAGTAGGTCTGGAATGGCTGCGAGGACGGGTTGCCCAGCACCAGGCCGGAACCGTTCAGCGGCACGTAGGGGCCGAACAGCGAGTCCGCGACGAAACCGTACACGCCGTCCGGGCCGGTTACACCGTCGGCATAGGTGAAGGTATGGCTAATCGTGAACAGGTAGTACTTGCCATCCTGGAACACGAAGTGCGGGCGCTCGGTCTGGTCGTTTACCCCCACGGCGGTCAGCAGTGGCGGCAACATTTCCCAGTCGTCACCGTCCGCGTCGCGGGCCACGGCGATGCCGACACAGGCAGTCTGGAAGCGCGAGTTGCCGACATCTTCATAACCCGGTGGCACGTCGCCGATTTCTGCCTTGCCTACTTTGTGCGAGCCGCGCTCACCGGCCACGTTGCCCTCGAACAGCATGTAGAGCTTGCCATCTTTCGGGTCGCGGAATGGCCATGGGTCGCGGAAACCCCAAAAAGCGTTTTGTGCTTCGGTCTGGTACATGTTGCCGTCGGCCTCGAACAGCGGCTTGACCTTCTCGAAGCCGACCATGCTGACACCGTGTTCAGTGGTCACTACCCGACCCCGCACCTTGACGATGGTCGCGCCTGGGGTGACGGCGGTGTAATACAGGTCCACTTCACCGCGGTCGTTCAACAGGATCGGCGTGCCGGCCCATTCGCGAGCGGTCGGCGAAACCCCTTCGGCCATCACACGGCCGCCGAATTCCCAGTTCTTGCCGGTACGAGAAAACCAGTAGTACATCTTTGCCCGACCGTGACGGTCGTTCCAATCGCGGAGGATGTCGTAGTTACCGTCCTCGTCGAGGTACTGCGGGTCGTTTGGATGACGATCGGCCGTCAGGGTGAAGATCACCGACCAGCCATCGACGGACGTCACGTTACCGTCCAAGTCGCGCAGGGGCATGGTGTCCCAGATGAACACGTCGTTGTTCAGTACCGGGAAATCCGCGCTGACCAGCGGCTGAGTGGTGGTGGGATCATCCGCCCGGACTTTCAACGCGTCAGCGCGGGTCCAGAGGCTGGGTTGATGGGGGGTTACACCGAATTTTTCAGTGGTGGTTTTCATAGGTTATTGCCTCGTCCATGAATGGATTCAAATGAATAGTGATTTAGAAATACTGTATGCACATACAGTGAAGCCACCTTATAGAGACTCATGCATGCGGGTCAAGCAAAAAAATGCATTTGTGCATATTTTGGTTTTTTGTCGTAGCTGATACGTTTCAGCTTCGGACGTTTTCAGAAGTTCGTTCCTTAGGAGATCGGCGACGTTGGCTGCACGCTCGGCGCAGTCAACGTTACTCAGTGGAAAGCGCGCGTAACGGGGCAACGGGCGGAAGCATGCATAGAAGGATGGGGCAACTGAGCTTGTGCGTTTTGCACAAAGGGCAATGCAAGGTGGGGGAGCCGCACGGGGGTTTAGATTTGTCGCCGTCGGCGGCATGAAGGGAAGCGGGTCGTCGTGAGGTGTTTGCGAGGGGGTGAGTCAGCGGTTTTGATGTTGACTGGTATAGCGCTATCGCGAGCGAGCTCCCACAGTGGGGGGGCGGAATGTCTGTTGTGGCGGTGGTCAGTTGTTTTGATGGAGATGACTGCGAACGCTCAGTCACTCAATACCCGGGCAAGCGCGGCTCTGGCTTTCACATCCACTGCAGATTTTTCGGCGGGCGGGGTCAGGCTCGGTCTAGGCAGTCGCGCAAATAAAACTCCTGGCGCGACCGGCTTCAACACCCAACAAGCCTATTTCGGTTTCATCAATGGCTTGGTGTTGAACCAGGTTCATGCCTTCGCGCCGGTAAACTGCACTGCCCTCTGAATCAGCATGAACCACATACCCCCCAGGCTTTACGCCTACACGAGTTTCATCGAGAGCAATACTGGCCGAGACCAGGATATGGAAATCCAGGACGTTGTTCTTATGCAAAACCGTCGCGCCAATGAAATGTTCTGCGCATATTTCCAAAGCCATCTGCAGCCCATGGACCGCTGGGGTTTCCCGATAGCTGCCCGGCATGAATATCTTGTTTTCCCAGAACTGCGCGTCATTCAGTTCTTCCAGCCCATCGTTTCCGATATTGGGGTAACGTTTGTGCTGGTAAAAAACGTTTCCATTCCAAATGATGAAACCTGTGTTTCTAACGATTCCGTCGCCGGCTTTTGAACCTTCTGCGATCCGCTCCTTCGTAGCCGTTGCATAATCGCCATAAACCCCTTTGTTCATGCGGTCCCACCCCGGGATTTCATTCACGACCGCATCCATTTCCACACCATATTTTGCCTTGTTGATATTTCTGGCCTGACCCCACGATTTCAACTGCTGGGTTTCCCTTTTCCGCATCCTGGAGTCTGGGCGCTGCATTGACTTGAACCAAAGCGTCGTGCCTGGGACGAATATCAGCCATGGATTTCTGTTTGAAATATCTGCCAATGTTGCCCGGATGATTTCTTTTTCTTCCTCCGAAATAAACGAGGTAGGCATTTCCTTGGAGAAAAGATACTCGGGGGCGACGACAAGGCAATAATTCAGCTTATGTTGATCGACATGTTTGGCGAAGGCAGTTCTCGCCATGTACAGCAAAGCCCCGATTCTAAGCTGTATGCAGAGAAGACTGTTCTCGACGGGGATTCTTAATCTGCGTGTATCAAATTCCCAAACCACCACCAGTAAGTTCGGCATCCTTTCCTCCCGCCTGGCTGCTGAGCGGTGCCGCAAGCCGGGTTGGCCGCATTCGTGTGAGAAGGCACTTGGCGCATATTCCAGGAAAATTCAGCTTAGATGAGCCTGGACGATTTGGCCGACAGCCCCGGAAAAATATTTGTGGAACGCAAGAATCGAGGCTCTTTTGGATGCCGAAAAAAAATCGGGCAGGTGACCAACCTGCCCGATGCCAACGACCTGACCCATCAACCCAGCGTATTCAGGCACACCACCTTCGGCTGGGTCATTTCCTCATAGGCAAACCGCACCCCTTCCCTGCCCAAACTGCCGTATTTGGAACCACCGAACGGCATCGCATCAAACCGGAAGTCCGACGAGTCATTGATCATCACGCCTCCCGCTTCGATTCGCCGAGCAGCGCTCATCGCGGTGCTGAGGTCGTTGGTGAAAATCCCGGCGTGAAGCGCGTATTCAGGTTCGTTCGCCAACGCGATGGCTTCATCAAACGTCTCGAACGGCTGCAACACCACCACCGGCGCAAAGGCTTCATTGCGCCAGAGTCGGCTGGAATGATCGACGTTTTCCAGCACGGTAGCCGCGTAGCAGGTGCCTTGGCGGCGGTGGCCGCAGAGTAAGGTGGCGCCTTGTTGCAGGGCTTCGTTGACCACCTGTTCGGCGTTTTGCGCGGCTTGTTGGGTGATCATTGGGCCGATGTCGGTGCCTGCGAGCAATGGGTTGCCGACGACGAGGGCTTGGGCCTGGTTGACGAAGCGTTCGCGGAAGGCGGCGTAGATGGGTGCGTGGATGAGCAGGCGTTGGGTGCCGATGCAGTTTTGCCCGGCGGCCCAGAAGGCGCCGGAGATGCAGCTGTCGACGGCGGCGTCGAGGTTGCAGTCGCCCATGACGATGACCGGGGCGTTGCCGCCGAGGTCCATGGCGAGTTTTTTCAGGCCGGCGCTGCGGGCGATTTGTTCGCCGGTGACGAAGCCGCCGGTGAAGGAGATCATTCGTACGTCGCGGGCGGCGACCAGGGCTTTGCCCAGTTCGGCGCCGCCGGTGGCGACGGTGACGACGGTTTCAGGCAGGCCGGCGGCGACCAGGTAGGAGACCAGTTTTAGGGCCGACAACGGTGCCAGTTCGGACGGTTTGAGGATCACCGCGTTGCCGCCAGCGATGGCCGGGCCGAGTTTGTGGGCGACCAGGTTCAGCGGGTCGTTGTAGGGGGTGATGGCGACGATCAGGCCCAGGGGTTCGCGGGTGAACCAGCCCTGGCGTGATTCGGCGCCTTCGTAGGCGTCGAACGGCACGATTTCGCCAGCGTTGCGTTTGGCTTCTTCGGCGGAGAGCTTGAGGGTGTTGATGCAGCGTTTGACTTCTTTTTCCGCCTGTTTGAGGGTCTTGCCGGCTTCGTCGACAATCAGCCGGGCGAAGGCTTTGGCGTCGCGTTCGATGTTCAGTGCCGCTTGTTCGAGGATGCTTGCGCGGCGATGACGCGGGAGTGCGGCGCAGGCGCGGGCGCCGCTGCGTCCGGTCTCGAGCAGGTGTGGGACTTCTGAGGCGCACACGTCGGCGACGGTGCCGACGATGCTGCCATCAAATGGGTTGAGGACTTCGATGTGCGGTTCGACGACCGCCAGGGCCAGGCGCGATACGTTCACAGGTTGTGCTCCTGTTTGCGGATTGCCGATTGGTGGATGTGGATGATGTCCGATAGCAGCGCGAAGGCGGTTTCGATGCGGCCGGCGCCCGGACCGGAGACGGTGACGGCGCCGAGCAGTTCGCTGGTGAACGATACGGCGTTGGTGGCGCCGCTGATGCTGGCCAGTGGGTGGTCGTTATTCAGCAGGCGCGGTTCGACGCTGGCACTGATGGAGCCATCAGCATTACGGGTGGCGGCGCCGATGAGTTTCCAGCGTGCGCCGTTTTGTCGGGCTTTTTCGATGTCGTCGAAGCTGAGGGCGGAGATGCCGCGGCAGGTGACGTCGCTGACCGTGAGTTTGGCGTCGAGCAGTTCGTTGGCGAGGATCACCACTTTGAGGCGCACGTCATGGCCTTCGACGTCTGCCGTTGGGTCGGCTTCGGCGTAGCCCAGGGCTTGGGCCTGGCTGACGGCTTCGGCGAATCCGAGGCCGCCTTCCATGGAGGTCAGGACGAAGTTGGAGGTGCCGTTGAGGATGCCTTCGAAACCGCTGATCGAGCTGCCGGCCAGGGATTGTTTGGCGAGGCGAATGACCGGGGTGCCGCTCATCACTGAGCCTTCGTATTCGAAGGCGACGTTGTTGCGCTGGGCCAGGGCTTTGAGTTCGGCGCCGTGCAGGGCGATGGGGCCTTTGTTGGTGGTGACCACGTGTTTGCCGCGCTCCAGGGCCCAGCGGCAGAACGAGGTGGCGGGCTCGCCGTCCACCGGGTTGGTGAAGGTGGCTTCGGCGATGATGTCGGCGCCGCAGTCTTTGATCACGGCTTCGTTGAGGGCGTCGACGGTGCCGCCGGGGAGTTGGGCCATGGCGCCTTTGGTGGTGGGCAGTTTGGCCAGTGAGGCGGCGTCGAGGCCGTGGCGGTCCATCACCGAACCGAGGAACAGGTCGGTGACACCGACGATTTTCAGGGTGAAGCCGAGGTCGGTTTTCCAGCTTTCGTTACGCTCGGCGATGAGCTGAGCCAATGCCCGGTTTACACCGCCAAAGCCGACCAGTGCGAGTTTGTATTCAGTCATTTTTGTTATGTCCTTGATCCGGGTGATGAGGTTGTTGGGATCTAGGTTAGGGGGGTGGGCTGGGCAGTGAAATATGGCAATTTGCTCTATTTTTTGGGCGTTTTGACCAGGGGGTGGGCAAAGCGGTTGGTGTGGAAAAAAGCTGATAGGGGGTGGCTTTGTGACGAGGGGATTTATCCCCGCTGGGCTGCGAAGCAGACCCGGAATCATCCAGCGCGGTGGGTCAGGTTGATTGCGTTCGACTTGGTTGGGGCTGCTGCGCAACCCAGCGGGAGCAAGCTCCCTCGCCACGGGTTTGGAGTGGCTGCGGCATCTGCGGACACCATCAGCATGCTGGGCCTCACTGATCGGACACAGATCCCTGTGGGAGCGAGCTTGCTCGCGATGGGGCCAGGTCAGGCACATCGATGGTGGCTGGTGTACCGCTATCGCGAGCAAGCTCGCTCCCACAGGTATTTTCAGTGTTTGGGCCATTGGTGTTAGGCATGCATCTGCTTGGCTGACACACCGCCGGCCGCTTTTGTGGCGAGGGAGCTTGCTCCCGTTGGGCTGCGCAGCGGCCCCAAATCATACAGCGCGGTGGGTCAGGTTGATTGAGGTCAACCTGGTTAGGGCTGCTGCACAGCCCAGCGGGAGCAAGCTCCCTCGCCACGGGTTTGGAGTGGCTGCGACATCTGCGGACAGCATCAGCATGCTGGACTCACTGATCGGACACAGATCCCTGTGGGAGCGAGCTTGCTCGCGATGGGGTCAGGTCAGGCACATCGATGGTGGCTGGTGTACCGCTATCGCGAGCAAGCTCGCTCCCACAGGTATTTTTCAGTGTTTGGGCCATTGGTGTTAGGGCATGCATCTGCTTGGCTGACACACCGCCGGCCGCTTTTGTGGCGAGGGAGCTTGCTCCCGTTGGGCTGCGCAGCGGCCCCAAATCATACAGCGCGGTGGGTCAGGTTGATTGAGGTCAACCTGGTTGGGGCTGCTTCGCAGCCCAGCGGGGATAAATCCCCTCGCCACACAAGCTCCTTCGCCACAAGGGTCTCTATTTGGACGGATAGCGTGCCTAGACCACCGACGACAACACAAACGACGTCACGGTGTTCTCCACCCCGGGCAACGCGGAGATCTCTTTCCACACCTTATGCACCCGCTCCGGGTTCGCCGCGCCGACCCGCAACATCAAATCAAACTCGCCACTCATCACATCGCACTGCAGCACTTCCGGCATCGCCTGCAACGCTTGCAACACCTCCGCACCGCGCATGCGGTCGTAGCGGTAGACGAAGATCACCGCGTTGATGCTCGACGACGCGTGCACGCCCTCGCCGGTGCGCACCGTATAACCCTGGATCGCGCCGTCGCGCTCGAGGCGTTCGATGCGTTGGCGTACGGCGTTACGCGAGAGGTTGACCTTGGCTGCCAGTTCGGCGTGGGCGGCGCGGGCGTTGAGGCGCAGTTCGGCGATGATGCGTTCGTCGAGGGGATCGAGAATTCGCTTCATGGGGCCTCCGGTTATAGGGCGCCGAGCAGTTGATGAAGAGCACCGAGGTCGTCCGGCTGGATGCGATGAATCTGCGCCGGGCCTTGCTCGGACATCGGACGTTGTTGCGCCGCCACGGGGATCCCCAACTCACCAAGCAACACCGCCGATTTAATAGGCGAAATTTCGCCCAAGGTCACCATCGGCGCCACCAGACTGCGCCGGTACAAGCGCGCCGCGAGCACGCCGGTGGCGGTGTGTGGATCGATAACATAACCGGTGTCGCGATGCAGCGAGGTGATTTCTTCCAGCGTCTGTTCATCACTGACCGCGTACGAGTCGATGATCATCCGCGCCTGCAACCAGAACTCGTTGGCGATGGTCATTTCGCCACGGGTTTCGAAGGTGTGCATCAGCGCGCTGACTGCTTGATCATCGTGCCCATAGAGCTCCCAGAGAAACCGTTCCAGGTTGGAAAAAATCGACAAATCCATGGCCGGCGACAGGGTCTTGCTGGCGCGCAATCGCGAGTAGTGGTTCTTCAAAAAGAACTGATGCAGCGCGTCATTCTGGTTGGTGGCGACGATCATCTGCGTAATCGGCAAGCCCATCTTCTGCGCGATGTAGCCGGCATAGACTTCAGCAAAACTCGCCGCCGGCACGCTGAAGCCGATAGGCCGCTGACCGCCGCCCAACTGCAAAACAGCGTGAAAATAAAACACCAGCTGCGCCATGACACTGACCCAGTTGCTGGAGTTGAAACTGATCGCCTCATGCTGGCGGAACAGTTGAGTGACCAAGGTCTGGCATTCATCGAAACTGCCATCGACGGCCACTTGATGCACCCGCGGATGTGCCGTCGCTTGCAGGTCTTGAAGCTGGTCTTGCGGTACGCCGGTCTCGGGATAAATCACCACCACGTCGGTCTCGTCGCAGTGTTTGAAAGCCTCGATGGCGGCCAGGCCGGTGTCGCCGTTGGTGACGCCAATCACCACGGCGCGACGCCCGCGTTTACGCAGGAAGTACTGCACCAGCCGCGCCTGCAATTGCGCGGCAAAATCCTTCGAAGAACGGGTCGGCCCATGGAACAATTCCAGGACCCACTCGTTGCGATCCACCTGATGCAACGGCGCCAGGGAGCGATGGCTGAACTGGCTGCCGGCGTCCTTGAGCACACGCTTGAAGTCAGCCTCGGGGATCGCCTCGCCCACGAATGGACGCATCACTCGATAGGCCAGTTCGTCATAGGCCAAGGTGGACCAGTTGGCGATGTCCTGGGGTTCGAATTGCGGCAGTTCGACGGGAACGAACAGCCCGCCGTCCTCGGCGATGGCCGACAGCACGACGCGTTCGAAGTCGACCTGCACGGCTGAATTTCGGGTACTCACATAGCGCATGGTCAGCTCCGGATATTCTTCTGAAAACGGTTCATTTGAAACGATGCGCCTGCTCCACCAGCCAGGTGGAAAACCGCGCCGCGTCCGGGTGCTGTTCGGCTCCGGAACTGCGCACCAGGTAAAACGATTCGCTGGCTTCGATGCGCTGGGCGAAGGGTTCGACCAGGCGTCCATCGCCGAGCATGTCACTGACCATCGACGACCGCGCCAGGGCGATGCCCTGCCCCAGTTCGGCCATGCGCAAGGTGCAGACCAGCGTGTCGAATTGCATGCCGGTCGAGGAATCGACGCTGTCGGCACCGACCATTTTCAGCCAGTAACCCCAGCCCTCTTCGTAACCCAACACATGCAGCAACGGGTGCTTGGCCACGTCCGCCGGCACCTTCAGCGTCGCCATCAAGGCCGGCGAACACACCGGGAACAAGGTGTCCCAAGTCAGGCGCTGGGACACCAGGCCCGGCCATTGCCCGTGGCCCCAACGGATCTCCATGTCGTCTTCGCCGTCCAGTTCCTTGACCCAGATATTGCTGATGTAGCGGATGTCGACGTGGGGATGGGCCTGGCGAAAATCCACCAGTTTCGGCGCCAGCCAGTGCACGAAAAACGCCAGGCTGCCGCGCACTTTGATTGGCCGGCGCTTGTGCTGGCCAAAGATCTCGTTGGTGCCCACCGCCAGTCGCGTGATCGCGTCCTGCACCACCGGCAGGTACGCCTGGCCTTCCTCGGTTAGGCCCAAGCCGCGGGGCAAGCGCTTGAACAGCGCCACCCCCAGGTGGCTTTCCAACTGGCGGATCTGCTGGCTGACCGCACCTTGGGTCAAAAACAATTCGTCGGCAGCGTGGGTGAAGTTCAGGCAGCGGGCCGACACTTCGAACGCCCGCAGCCAGTTCAACGGGGGCAACGTTTTTTGCTTCATGGTCTTACCTCGTTAACCCCCACGCACCGGGCACGTTTGCCCGCCCCGTCGACGCGGCTTAAAACGCGTCGGACGGTTGTGCCACAAGGGCGACCGACAAGCGTCGCTCGCGGCTTTTGCGGGTAATGTAATACACGAAGTAACACCAGGCGATGAAGGGCAAGCCGAAGTACAGCGCCACCCGTTGTTCCGGGTCGAAGGCGATCCCGACACACGCCAGGCTGCAGCACACCAGCGCCCCCAGCGGCACCCACGGATAACCGCGAACGCGGAACTTGAGGTTGCGAATGTCGCCGCCGTTGGCCACGTAGTGACGACGGAAAGCGATCTGGCTCGCGGCGATGCTCATCCACACCACCACCACGGCCAGGCCGGAAATCGACACCAGCGCCAGGTAGATGGTGTCGGCGGCAAACACGCTGCTGAGCAACGAGGCGGCGCCGCCGGCCATGCTGACGATGATCGCGTTGAGCGGCGTGCCCATGCGGGTCAGGGCCGAGAATTGCTTGGGCAGGTGGCCTTGGTCGCTGAGGGTCCAGAGCATGCGCGAGGCGGCGTACAAGCCGGAGTTGGCCGCCGACAACAGGGCGGTGATGATCACGAAGTTCATAATGTCGGCCGAGTACGGAATGCCGATGTAGGTGAACACCGTGACGAACGGGCTCTCCACCAGGCCGGCTTGCTCGCGGGGCAACAAAGTCGCCAGGACAAAAATGGTCCCGACGAAAAACACTGCCAGGCGCAGCACGGTGGTGCGGATCGCGCGGGGCACATTGCGTTGCGGGTCCTTGGTTTCGCCGGCGGCGATGCCGATCAGTTCAGTGCCGGAGAACGCAAAGGACACCGCCAGCAGCGTCATCGCGATGGGCATGAAGCCGGTAGGAAACAGTCCCTCGCGGGTAAAATTGCTCAAGCCGATGCTGTGGGCCTGGTCGATGTTCAACAGGCCGAGAATCGCACCACCGCCGATCAGCAGGAACACCACCACGGTCAGCACTTTGATCAACGACAGCCAGAACTCGGTCTCGGCGAACAAACGCACCGACACCACGTTGGTGAGGAACACCACGCCGGCGAACAGCGCGCTCCAGATCCACACCGGCGTGTCGGGAAACCATCGGGTCATGAGGATGCCGGCAGCGGTGAACTCGGAACCGATGGCCACCGTCCACGTCAGCCAATACAGCCAGGCCACGGTGTAGCCGGTGCCGGGCCCGAGAAAACGCGTGGCATAGGTGCTGAAAGAGCCGGTTTCCGGCATCTGCACCGCCAGCTCGCCCAGGCACATCATCACCATGTAGACCATGAGCGCGCCGATGATGTAGGCGATCACCGCGCCCATGGGGCCGGCTTGGTTGACGGTGTAGCCGGACGTGAGAAACAGCCCGGTACCAATGACGCCGCCTAATGCCAACATGACGATATGGCGTGTCTGCATTTCCTGCTTGAAGCCGGTCCGCGTATTCGTTTGTTGTTCTGTTATGGACATGGTTGTTTCTCATGAAATGTCAGGGCGCGCGTCTACGTCTGCGCAAGTACGACAAGCGCCACTGAGCTTTTATTATTATTCCTATTCATGAACGCCCCGCTGACAGCCTTGTCGCGGAGTAGCAACATTCACACTTCAGCTTGCGGTTTCGGTGAGGACTTCATTGAGTTGCGGATCAAGGGATTTTTTGACAAAGGCGAAGGCCTGTTTCAAATCGTCCAGTAGATCGTCCGTGTCTTCGATGCCCACCGAAACCCGCACCAAGCCCTCGGAGATGCCCAGGGCCTGGCGTTCTTCCAAGGTGTTCTCGACATGGCTGGTGGTGCGGGCCGGGCCGTAGATGGTTTCCACCGCACCGAGATTGCCCGCGCAATGGGCGAAGCGCAGGCGTGGCAGGAGCAGCTTGACCGTGTCCATGCCGCCGACCAGGACAAAACTGACGATGGCGCCGAAGCCGGACATCTGCGCGCAGGCCACGGCGTGGTTCGGGTGACTGGCCAAGCCGGGATAATTCACCGCCTCCACCAGCGGTTCGGTGCAAAGGAATTCAGCCAGGGCCCGGGCGCTGTGTTGTTGCTGGCGCATGCGCAGCGCCAGGGTCTTCATGCCACGGATGATCAGGTAAGCCGAGAACGGGTCGAGGCTCGCGCCGTTGATTTCCCGGTAATGCCGCACCTGGGCCATCAAGGCTTCGCTGCCGCACACCAGGCCACCGAGCACATCGCCATGGCCGCTGAGGAACTTGGTCGCGCTGTGAATCACCACGTCCACCCCCAAGGCCAGCGGGCTCTGGTTCAGCGGCGTGGCGAAGGTATTGTCCGCCACCACCACGGCGCCAACACGCTTGGCCGCCGCCACCAGGCGCGGGATGTCGAGGATTTTCAGGGTCGGGTTGGTGGGGGTTTCCAGGTACAGCACCTGGCAACCCTTGGCGATTTCACGCTCGAGGTCGTCGTGATCGAAGGTCTCGCACAAGGTCACCGCCACGCCGGTGCGCGGCAGGAATTCTTCGAAGATCTTGTTGGTGCCGCCGTAACTGTCCTTGGTCGACACCACGCGATCGCCGTGGGCCAGGAAGGTGTAGAGCACGCTGCTGATCGCCGCCATGCCACTGCTGAAGGCCACGGCGGACTCAGCCATTTCCAACTCTCGGATCTTGGCTTCGAGGGTCTCGACGGTGGGGTTGCTCATGCGGCTGTAGATAAAGCCGGGGGCCTTGCCCAAGGCGACGTCGTACCAGACGTCGATGTCGTCGTAACCGTACGCGGCACTGGCCACGATGGGGGTTTGCGTGGCGTTGTAGGGGTGCCTGACTTGCTCCCCACCCCAAACCGCCCGGGTTCCCGCGCCGGCATTATCAAGCCCTGTGCTGTCAGGTTTATTGTTCATTGTGGCTACTCACACTGAGGGGGTGGACGTTGAGCCATCCACCGGATCTGAGGGCCAATATAGGGAAAAGCCTCGCCTCCGAGAAACGATGTTATCGGTGCCAAAGGGGTGGTTTTTTTAATGGCTGGGGGTGAGGTTGGAACATCTAAGCCACCGATTAACCCTGTGGGAGCGAGCTTGCTCGCGATGACGGTGGGTCAGCTGCCATTGAGGGTGACTGACACTCCGCTATCGCGAGCAAGCTCGCTCCCACAGGGGAATTTTGGTGAGGTCGGGATAGTGGCGAGGGAGCAAGCTCCCTCGCCACAGGGTTAGTGTTTTTTCACATGTCCCAGGGTGTCTTGCGCGGATAAATGCGCAAATAGATGCCTACCCGCACTCATTCTCAAGAAATACCCGCCAGCAACCCCTCAACCTATCGTAATCTTCCATCTGTATAAGCCCAGCCCCGCAACCGGCCGAGATCTCACCCCGATGCCCTCCATCTACCAACTCAAGCCTGCCTTTCAAAACCTGCTGCGCCCCATGGTTCAATGCCTCTACAACAACGGTGTCACCGCCAACCAGGTCACCCTGCTCGCGGGTGTCGTCTCGGTATTGGTGGGGGCGGTCATTGCCTGGTTCGCCAGCCATCCGTGGATATTCGTGCTGGTCCCGGTCTGGATGTTCCTGCGCATGGCCTTGAATGCCGTGGACGGCATGCTGGCGCGGGAGTTTGGTCAACAATCGCATCTGGGCGCCTACCTCAATGAGCTATGCGATATCATCGCCGACGTTGCCTTGATCCTGCCTTTTGCCTTGTTTGCCGATACCAGTCTTCTGCTCGTGTTGTTGGTCACGCTGTTGGCGTTGTTCAGCGAATACGCAGGCGTGCTGGGGCCGATGGTGGGGGCTTCGCGGCGCTACGACGGGCCGATGGGCAAGAGTGACCGCGCCTTTGTGTTTGGCGTGTTGGCGACCGGCATTGCCCTGGGTTGGCTCGGGGCGTTCTGGATAAATGGTGTGATGGCGGTGGTTGCCGCCCTGCTGGTTTATACCTTGGTCAATCGGGTCCGTCATGGCCTGGGCCAGGTGAAGGAAAACGCTCCCTCAGCATAAAGGAACTTGCAATGCGCGAAGCCCAACACCGGACATTCACCACCCACGATGGCGTGGAACTGTTCTACCAACACTGGCCGGCTGTCGACGCGGCAGCGGGTGAACCCCGTCAGGCTGTGTTGTTGTTCCATCGTGGTCATGAGCACTCCGGGCGCATCGCGCACCTGGTAGATGAACTGGACCTGCCCGGGTTCGACTTCTTTGCCTGGGACGCCCGCGGCCATGGCCAGTCGCCGGGCGAACGGGGCGACAGCCCGAGCTTCGCCACCAGTGCGCGGGACGTGCAGACCTTCTGCGATCACATCGGCGCTGTGCATCAGATCGACGAAGCGAACATCGCTGTGGTCGCACAAAGCGTCGGCGCGGTGATCGCGTCCACTTGGGTCCACGACTACGCGCCGCGCATTCGCTCGCTGGTGCTGGCGTCGCCGGCGTTCAAGGTCAAGCTCTACGTGCCGTTCGCTCGTCCGGGCCTGGCGCTGATGCGCAAGTTTCGTGGCAATTTCTTCGTCAACAGCTACGTCAAGGCGAAATTCCTCAGCCATGACCCGGAGCGCGTGGCGTCCTACGACAGCGATCCGCTGATCACCAAGGCCATTTCGGTGAACGTACTGCTGGGCCTGTACGAAGCCGCCGACCGCGTGGTGGCCGATGCCCAGGCGATCCAGGTGCCGACGCAGTTGTTGATCTCCGGCTCGGACTTTGTCGTGCACCGCAAACCCCAGGAGCAGTTCTTCGAACGCCTGGGCAGCCTGCACAAGGAAAAACACATTCTGCCGGGGTTCTTCCACGACACCCTCGGCGAGAAGAACCGTGCGCCAGCCGTTGCCAGTGCCCGTCGCTTCATCCTGCAAAACTTCGCCCGTCCGCTGGACCGCCCTTCCCTGCTGGACGCCGATCGCCTGGGCGCGACCTGCGCCGAAGCCGAAACCCTGGCCACGCCGCTGCCCCACAACTCGTTGCGTGACCTTTACTGGCGCATGACCCGCGCCAGCATGCGCTTTGGCAGCAAGTTGTCGGCCGGGGTGAAGCTGGGCTTCGACACCGGGTTCGACTCCGGCAGTACCCTGGATTACGTCTACCGCAACCGCCCCACCGGCACCTCGGCGCTGGGCAAGATGATCGACCAGAACTACCTGAACTCCATCGGCTGGCGCGGCATTCGCCAACGCAAGTTGCACGTTGAAGAGTTGCTGCGCCTGGCGATGGCCGAGTTGCGCGCCCAAGACCGCGAAGTGCGCATCGTCGACATCGCCGCCGGCCATGGCCGTTACATTCTCGAAGCGCTGCAAGGCGTCAGCCCGTTGCCCGAGTCGATCCTGCTGCGCGACTACAGCGACATCAACGTGCGCGACGGCAGTGCGCTGATCGTTGAAAAAGGCTTGGGCGATATTGCTCGGTTCGTCAAAGGTGACGCCTTCGACCGCCAGGATCTGGCGGCGCTGGAACCAAAACCAACCCTCGCCGTGGTGTCCGGCCTGTATGAACTGTTTGCCGACAACCAACTGGTCGGCGGCTCCCTCGCGGGCCTGGCCGAAGCCGTGGAGCCTGGCGGTTTCCTGGTCTACACCGGTCAGCCGTGGCACCCGCAACTGGAACTGATCGCCCGTGCCCTCACCAGTCACCGCGCCGGGCAGGCTTGGGTGATGCGTCGGCGCACGCAGGCGGAGATGGACCAATTGGTCGAGGCGGCGGGCTTTCGCAAGATCACCCTGCGTGTCGATGAATGGGGCATTTTCAGCGTTTCGCTGGCGCAGCGAGTGCAGTAATGAGCGCCGTCATCGCTCCGGCCCGCGAACCCGCACTGCTGAAACCGGCAGTGCTGTGGCTGCTGTTGTTGGCGCCGCTGTTCTTCAGCACCTACGGCTTTGCCACCTGGGTCACCTCCCAGCGTGACGACGTCGGCACGCTGGTGTTCGCCTGGGAAAGCCACATGCCGTTCATGGCCTGGACCATCGTCCCGTACTGGTCGATCGATTTGCTGTACGGCCTGTCCTTGCTGTTGCCCACCAGCCGCGACGAACTCAAGCGCCATGCCTTGCGCCTGCTCACGGCCCAGGTGATTGCGGTCAGTTGCTTCCTGCTCTGGCCGCTGCGCTTCACCTTCCCCCGACCGGAAATGGATGGGCTGTTCGGTTGGTTGTTCGACGTGCTCGCGGGGTTCGACAAGCCGTTCAACCAGGCACCGTCGCTGCACATCGCGCTGCTGGTGGTGCTGTGGGTGTGTTATCAGCGGCATCTGCAAGGCTTCTGGCGTTGGCTGATGCACGGTTGGTTCGCGTTGATTGGCGTGTCGGTGCTGACCACGTATCAACATCACTTTATCGACCTGCCCACGGGTGCGTTGGCCGGTTGGTTGTGTGTGTGGTTGTGGCCGTTGGATCGGCCGAGTCCGCTGCTGAGTGCGCGTCTGGCGGCCGATCCTGCCCGTCGACGCTTGGCCTTGCGTTATGGCGTGGGCGCGGCGGCGCTGTTCATTCCGGCGTTTGCCTTGGGCGGCGCGTGGCTCTGGCTGATCTGGCCGGCGGTCGCCGTACTCATGGTGGCGCTGAATTACCTGGTGTTCGGTGCCGACGGGTTCCAGAAGCGTGTCGATGGTCGCTTGAGCCCGGCGGTGCGCTGGTTGCTGGCGCCGTACCTGGCGGCGGCGTGGATCAATTCCCGCTGGTGGACGCGCAAGCATCCGCAGCCGGACCAAGTGGCGGATAACGTCTGGCTGGGGCGAATCCCTACGCCGATGGAGTTGAAGGACAGTGCGTTTACCGGCGTGCTCGACCTCTGCGCGGAGCTGTCCCTGGACAGCACGGGCATTGCCTATCGTGCCTTGCCGGTGCTCGACCTGACGGCGCCGACCACCGAGCAATGCCTGAAAGCGGCAGAGGCCATCGAAAGCCTGCGCCAGCACGGGCCGGTGCTGGTCTGCTGCGCCCTGGGTTATTCGCGCAGCGCCACGGCGGTGGTCGCCTGGTTGTTGCACAGTGGACGGGCGGCGAACGTTGATGCGGCGATCGTGCAAATCCAGCGAGTTCGCCCGCAGATTGTTTTGCACGGGGCGCACCGTCGGGCGTTGGAGGCCTTATCCAGAAGCCGGGAGAATGTCCATGATCACTGATATGGAGCTGCACACCGTGGCGAGCCTGTTGCGCCGGGGTCATTCGCTGGACCAGTTGTCCACCGGGCTGACGCTGCTGGCGGCGCTGGTGGGGTTGGGGCAATGGCTGGTGGGGGTCATCGATCCGTGGTTGCTGCTGTTGAGTGCGGCGCTACTGGTGCTCGGTGTGCTGGAAAAGTACTGGGCGTTGCGCGTGGCGTTTGACGCCGATCTGTTCCAGCGCATGGCGGACAGCACCCAATCCCTGGCCGAACGCACCTATACCTTGGATCAGGCCCTCACCTCGCTGGGCCTGCAACCCGCCGAACGCGCCGGCCGTCTCTGGACCGAACGCCGGCACGGTGCGTTGTTGCTGCTGCGGCGGCAGTCGCGATTATTGGCTGTACAAGTGGTCTTGGTGCTGGGCTTCATCCTGGCCAGTCCCTGGCTGGCGTCAGGTCTGTAGATAGTTTTTTGTGGCGAGGGGATTTATCCCCGCTGGGCTGCGCAGCAGCCCTAAAGCAGTTAACTCAATCTTCCTGGCACACCGAGTTGCCTGGTTTGGGGGCTGCTGCGCAGCCCAGCGGGGATAAATCCCCTCGCCACAAAGGAAGTGTTCCCTCGCCACAACCATGCTTATGTTTCTCAGGACAAGGAATCCTCATGTTCGAACCCGTGGTCGCCAACCTCATCACCTCCGCCGCCCGCATGGTCACGGGCGCTCGCAGCCTGTGGCTCGGTTGCGCGCCGACGCCGGTGCAAAGGATTTACTTCGCCAACCACAGCAGCCACGGTGACTTCGTGTTGCTCTGGGCCTCGCTGCCGCCAGCGCTGCGCAAGCTCACCCGCCCGGTGGCGGGGGCCGATTATTGGCAAACCAGCCCGATGCGTCGCTACATCATCAACCGGGTGTTCAACGGCGTGCTGGTGGACCGCGAGCGCAAGGATCCTTCCTACAACCCCTTGCAGCCCATGCTCGAAGCCCTGGAGAACGGCGACTCGCTGATCATCTTCCCCGAAGGCACGCGCAACCCCGACGAAGGCCTGCTGCCGTTCAAGAGCGGGATCTATCACTTGATGAAGGCTCATCCCGAGGTCGAGGTGATCCCGGTGTGGATCGCCAACCTCAACCGCGTCATGCCCAAAGGTCGGGTCTTGCCTCTGCCGCTGTTATGCACCACCAGTTTCGGCGCGCCGTTGTGCATCGAAGAAGGTGAAAGCAAAGAGCAATTTCTCGAACGCAGCCGCGCCGCGCTGCTGGCACTGGCCCCGGAGCACGTCTGACATGGATCGATATACCCTGATGTTGTTTGGCGGGATCGGCGCCATTCTGGTGTTGGCTTCGCTGGTTGGTTTCATTCTCAAGCTGCGCACCAAAGGCGCGCCGAACTCGGTTATCGATAACCTCAACGCGCGGATCAATGCCTGGTGGATCATGGTACTGGTGATCGGCGTGGCGTTCTGGCTCGGCAACGCGGCGGTCATCTTGTTGTTCTACGCGGTGTCGTTCTATGCCCTGCGGGAATTCCTCACCCTGACCCCGACCCGGCGCAGTGATTACCCGGCGCTGGTGGCGGCGTTCTACCTGGCGCTGCCGCTGCAATACCTGTTGATCTACTACGACTGGTACGGGCTGTTTTCGATCTTCATCCCGGTGTATGTGTTCCTGCTGCTGCCGATCCTGGCGTCCCTGGGCGGCGATAGCACGCACTTCCTCGAGCGCGCTTCGAAGGTTCAGTGGGGCTTGATGATCGCGGTGTTCTGCATCTCCTTCGTGCCCGCCCTGCTGACGCTGGACATCGCCGGTTTCGAAGGGCGCAACCTGTTGTTGATCGCCTACCTGGTGATCGTGGTGCAGCTGTCGGATGTGTTGCAGTACGTCTGCGGCAAGCTGTTCGGCAAACACAAGATCGCGCCGAACCTGTCGCCGTCGAAAACCGTGGAGGGTTTTGTCGGCGGCATTTTCCTGGCCTCGCTGATCGGTGGCGCGCTGTGGTGGATCACGCCGTTCAATCCCTGGCAGTCGTTCCTCATTGCCTTGCTGATCAACCTGCTGGGCTTTGCCGGCGGCATCGTCATGTCGGCGATCAAGCGCGACCGCGGCGTCAAGGACTGGGGCCACATGATCGAAGGCCACGGCGGCATGCTCGATCGACTGGACTCGGTCTGCTTTGCCGCGCCGATCTTCTTCCACTTGGTGCGGTACTGGTGGACCTGAGGGAAGTCTGCGGCAAACACCCGAACCTGTGGGAGCGAGCTTGCTCGCGATAGCGCCAGGTCAGTCGACATCGATGTTGGCTGATCCACCGCCATCGCGAGCAAGCTCGCTCCCACAGGGGGGTTCAGTATTTGGCCCATTGGCACACAGCTTCTGTGGCGAGGGGATTTATCCCCTCGCCACAGATAAATCCCCTGCCACAGGAGCGGCCTGCAATCGATCAGTCGAGGATCAGATGCGGCAAGAACCGGCTCGAATCCTTGGTGATCAAGCTGTTGTCTTCCCGCACGCCAATGCCCGCCGCCTGATCGCCAATGACCCAGGAGCCGATCAGGGTGTAGCTGTCGTCAAACTTCGGCAGCGGGGCGAATTCCTGGAGGATGAACGGTGCGTCGGTGTAGGGGCCGTCTTCTTTTACAATCAAGCCATCAGCGGTCTGCAGCTCGATGTTGGCGCCTTCCCGGGAAAAGAACGGCTTGCGCACCCAGCCCTTGGGCACGGCTTTGCTCGTGTCGGTATCCAAGTGGGCCGCGAGCAGGTTCGGGTGGCCTTTGTTGAATTCCCACAGCAGCGGCAGGATGCCTTTGTTGGAGATGATCGACTTCCAGGCTGGCTCGAAAAACTGCGTATCGCACTCGGCAATCGCGGCGCCGAAGGGCTCATGGAAGATGAACTCCCAGGCGTGCAGCTTGAACAGGTGCGGAATCCAGCGCTCCTCCAGATCCACGAAACGCCCGTCACTGTTGAGGCCGATGTCTTCGATATCGATGTGCCGCGATTGGATGCCGACTTTTTCCGCGATCAGGCGCAAGTAGTCCGTGGTGCCCTTGTCCTCCACCGAGCCTTTCATCGAGGCGAAATAGAACGGCTCCTTGAGCTGCAACTGGGCAAAGGCCTGGTGCAGCTTGGTGTCGATGCTGTTGAACTGGTCGGCATGGGCCGGCAGCACGCCGCGCTCGATGCATTGCTCCAGCCAACCCCACTGGAACGCCGCCGCCTCGTAGAGGCTGGTCGGCGTGTCGTAGTTGAGTTCCAACAGCTTGGCCGGGCCCGTGCCGTTGTAGGAGAAATCCATGCGCCCATACAGGTGCGGGTGGCCTTCCAGCCATGAAGTGCGCACCAGGTCGAAGAACGGTGCGGGAATGCTCAGGCGCTCCAGCAGTTCTTCGCTCTGGACCACACGGGCCACGAGGTCCATGCACATCTCGTGGATCTCGGTGGTCGGGTCTTCCAGGTCGTCCTCGATCTGCTTGAGGGTGAACTGGTAGTACGCGCTTTCGTCCCAATAGGGTTCGTCGTCGATGGTGTGGAACAGAAAGCCGAGCTGTTCGGCGGTCTGTTTCCAGTCAGGACGTTCTGCGCAATGGATCTTCTTCATGGCGCTGGTTCCTCAACCGCCGGAGCTGCTCGAACCGCCCCAACCGCTGCGGGCACTGGACTTGCTGCCGAAACCACCGCGAGACGTGGACGAAGCGACGGCCATCGCCTTGCTGCTCTTGATGGTGTCGGTGTAGCTGCCGTAGCGCGCCTGATTGGATCTGGTAAAGGTCGAGCCGCTGGAAACCCGCTGGCTGAGCGTCGAGGACCCGAAGCTGCCGCGATCATCGCGGTAGCGGTAGACCGGCTCGGAGTAATAGCTGTTGCGGTTGCTGCTCAACATGTTGCCGATCAGCATGCCAGTCAGCAGGTTGCCGAAGCCTGAGCCACCGACGTTCGCTTCCGAAGGCGGCAGCTGGGCCCGGGCGGCGTCGACCTGGGATTGCGTGACTTCGCCATCGGCGCTCAGCTCGAAGCCACCCAGCTTGGGGATGAACTGGCCGGCCGAGTCCTGCTGGCACCAATCGGGCACGAAGTCGGCATCGCAATCGGCCTGGCTGGCGTACGTCGGCGCGATGCGACGATGCTCGCTCATGGCGCTCATGTAGGCGTCGGCGCAAATGTCCACCGGCAGCTTTTCATCGACACATTGCTGGACGGACTGGAAGTTGTACTTCTTCTGCAACTTATAGGTTTTTTCCGTTGGCCCGCAGCCGGATATCGCCAGGGCGACCGACGCGGCCAGCGAAAGCTGGACGTACTTGCTTCGTTTCATCGGGATCTCCGTGGCGCAATCAGTTCGTGGAAGGCGTCATGCACGCGGCGTTCAACATGCCGACGCTGATGGCCACGGCAGCGATGTAGATACCCGCGGCAATTTCACCATTCTTAATGCGTGCGGAAGCGCCCTTGAGCACCAGGCTGGTCACCAGGAACGCCAGCAACTGAACGACAGCGGCGATCACCGCCCAGACGACGAAGTCCAGCATGCTGATCGAGTAGGCAATCACGTTGCTGGCCGGAATGGCGAAACCGATGACAGCGCCGCCCAGGGCGATGGCCGCGGCCACGTTGCCCGAGCGAATCAGCTCGAACTCCTTGTGCGGCGTGACGCGGGTGTAGATGAACTGGAACAGCGCGAACAGCACGGCGGCGCCGAGGATGTACATGACAAAGCCAAGCACGGCGGCTTTGTTCAGGGAAATGGAGAGCGCTTCAAGCATGGACTTCTTCCTTATTCAAAGAGTGTTCAGGTCAGTGGTGTACAGCGAAATACCCAGCGAAGTGCTCAGGCTGACGGTGCCTTCGGCGTCTTCTTCGACGGAGAACAGCAAAAACTCCCGGCGGTCCGTCAGGCCGGTGTCGCGGGCGTACAGCATCGAACGGTGCTCGACACTGTAGGCCTCATCCGGATTACTCACGCGCTCGCTCAACGTCACCAGTTCCGTCTGGCCCGCCTCGGTGCCCCATTCGCGGGTGTACTCGACGCCGTCATGGGTGTAGGTCGGCAGGCCGATCAGGCTTTCGGGACCGGCCAGGCGACGCAATTCCGCTTCACTGTTGATCGTGACGTAGCTGAGGTAGTTGAACAGGATCACCGACTCGACCTGCCCGGCGATGTCGCCGCTGGTGTGCACTTGCAGCCAGTAGTCTTCGTCGTTCATGTAGCAGCGCGACAGCCAGTTCGACTGCCCAAGGTCAACGATGCCCAGGCTCCAGATCTGTTGGGAGCCCGGGATGACCACGCTGCTATTGCCGTCGAGCAACAACTTGAGCGTGGCATCGAACATGACCTGCTTGCCGGAGGCCAAGCCCAGCGGCCCGGTGACGGGCGCGCCGTGGCTGGCTGTCGGGTTCGCGTTCGGGGCCTCAAGCCCCATCAACTGTTTAAACCACCCCATGGGAAATTTCCTTGAGACGCGCGGAGGCGATGTAGAAGAGTTCTCCGCCCACAACGCGCGTGGTGCCAGGCGGGTTGATCGCTGGGTGTCGGGCGCCCTGGGCGCGGTAGCCGATCAGCGTAGCGTTGTGCTGCTCTTTCATCCGGGTGTAGAGCTCGCCGAACGTCGCTTCAAACGCCTCGGGCAGTTTCATCAGGTACTGCGTGGCGCCTTCGCCGACGCAGAGCAACTCATTGATGACCACCGACGACCCTGGATCCTGGGAGGCCCGCACCAACATTTCGATGGCCATGCTGGAGGTGCATTCCAGGCTCGGCGCATAGGCGCTGGCAAGGGCGGCGATTTCGCTGTCATTGAAGTGGGCGACCACGTGCCCGGCAGGCCCCAGTTGATTGACCGCCAGCACGGTGGCCAGGGTCAGGTCGTCGGAATGGGTGCGCACCAGCACGCGTTCGGCACCCGGTACGCCGGCACGCTGCAACAGCGCGACGGAGGACAGGCTGTCGCCTTTGATGAACGAGGCCTTGCCGGGCATGGGGTTTTCTTCAAGATCGCAATCGCAGATGACGATCAGGTTGTCATTGGAGGTTTCGTCCTGCAGGAGCAGTTCGATGACCCGCTCGCTGGAGGCGCCCTCCCAACCGATGAGCACCGTATGGCCGACCTGGCCGGTGAAATCGCCTTTGCCCTTCATGCCTTTTCTCCATACATCGATGACGCTGCTGGTGGTTTTGCCGATGACCGTCGTCAACAGGGCAATGCCCCCGAGCATGATCCAGGTCGCCACAAAAATTCGCCCGGCGGATGTCTGTGGCAACAGATCGCCATAGCCGACGGTGAGCGTGGTGGTGAGATAGAAGTAGATAAACGTGGCGGCGGCAATGAGGTGTTGCTCGCCCAGCAGCACCAGGCCGATCCAGGCTATGGCCAGGTGCACGCCCAACGCAATGACCAGGCCCGCCCAGCCGAACCGATGGAAGAAGGACGATGCGTACGTGCGCAACAAAAGGAAAATCGACATTTCGTCCCTGACTCCGTGGGGCTTTGTTCCTGGCGGGATCATCACTCTGGCGCCAGAGGGCTCGAGCGTAGTGGCCGGACAGCATTAAACCTGTTGCGGCGCTTGGATAGAATACCTTGGAGACAATAAATCCGATGAGCAGGCCGGCCAGGCACAGTCCTTGTGGCGAGGGGATTTATCCCCGCTGGGTTGCGAAGCAGCCCCAAAGCAGCGAACGCTACCTAACTGACACACCGAGGTGTCAGATTTTAGGGTTGCTTCGCAACCCAGCGGGGATAAATCCCCTCGCCACAGGTTTTGTGCTCGGCCTGCCTTGATTGATCAGGCCGAACCGATCACTCAGCCGATTTTTTCTTCAAGCGCTCCAGAATCGCATTGGCGCTGCCTTCGTTCGGCGTGATGCCGGCGTCGCGCAGCTTGCGTTCCAGGTCGGAGCCGGTCGAAGCCTCGGCCAGTTCGTCCTGGGCTTGCAGTTCAGCGGCACGTTGCTGTTGCTTGGCTTGCAGGCGGTTGAGCGTACCGACGGCGGTTTCCAGCTTGCCATTGGCGCCGCCGCTGGCGATCGAGGCACTGACCTGGGCCTTCTGCACGCTTTCGCGGGCCTTGGCCATGTCCACTTGCTGGCGCAGGCTCTTGATGCGGCTTTCAGCCTTGGTGATGTCCTTGCGCATGTTGTCCGCGTAGCCGCCGAATTCGGTCGCGTGCTTTTGCTCGGCGTCCAGTTCGGTGGTCAGGGTCGAAATGGCTTCGGCCACTTCCAGTGCCAGGTCTTCGCGGTTGGCCTGGATCGCGGCCAGGGCCTTGGCTTCCAGGTCCTTGATCTTGGCGTTGTATTCGCCAACACGATCGGTCGCCAGCTTGTGCTTGGCCATGATGGTGACCAGCTCACGCTTGGCATTGGCCAGCGCGCTGTCGGCATCGCGGATTTCCTGATCGAGGATGCGCAGGGCCTGTTGGTCGACGATCGATTCGCCGACTTCGCTGGCACCGCCACGCAGTGCGGTGAACAACTTGCTCCAGATGGACTGAGTCATTGGATGGTTCCTATTCGGCGAATTAGATGAAGAAGCGTTCGAACGCTTCGCTGGCGCGCTGGACGTTGTCGACGAGGGTTTTGACCTCGGTGACGACGTTGGTCAGGCTGGAGTCGGAGCTCAACGCGCCGAACATGTTGTAGACGACCTGTCCGTTGGGCATGGTCTCGATGCCGATGGACGACAGCGGGAACATTTCACGGCTGCGCAACACGGCGTCGTTGAATGCCGCCACGTCGCTGATCGACTCGACATCCACCAGGACGGTGTCGACGATGATCTGGTCGCCGACCACAGCGATGTAGATCGGCAAGCCACCGAAGTCATTCATTTCCAGCTTGATGCTGGATTCGGAGCCTTGGACGAGGGAGAGAGTGATGTCGTTCGCGACCACTTCGTCCAGGGCCTGAAGGGCGCTGTAGAGGCGATCGATGTTCCAGTTATTACCTGCGCTCATGTAATCCTCCGACATGAATGAGCCAGCCAGAATCGGTTGGCGTAGCTGTTTCTCCATTTGCTTGAGCAGGCTCCGGTTTTCGGGAAGCACCCAAGTCTCGTGTTTCACATACCCGGCGGCACTCAGGCCCGCGCGCATCTGCTTCATGTAGAAGCTCGATGGTTTTTTCGCGGCGGGTTTGGCGCGCGCTCCCGTGCGGCTCGCTGAATCGGTCACAGACCCGTCAGACGGATCTGATGGAGCGCTGGTTGGCATGGTACTGACCCCACTGTGAAAAACTCACGCGTGAGAAACACTACAGGTACTTTCCAAACCTCACAATAGCTCACGCGTGAGATTTTTCCCTATCACAAATGCTGACATCCCCCCTTGTGGGAGCGAGCTTGCTCGCGATAGCGGTGCATCAGTTTGCAGAGAGGTTGGATTTACCGACGCTATTCGCGAGCAAGCTCGCTCCCACAGGTTTTTTGGGGTGGTCACAAATCCTCAGTCCACCACAGATCCAATGTGGGAGCGTTCACAGATCAGGCATCCACCATAGATCCTCTGTGGGAGCTGAGCTTGCTCGCGATGGCGGTGGGTCAGCTTGCATTGATGTTGGATGCAAGACCGTCATCGCGAGCAAGCTCGGCTCCCACAGGAGATCTCCACAGGCTGTAAATTCAGTTGTGGCTGCGACGATGCCTTACGGATAGCTAAAGCTCTTGACCAACGTCAGCTCGCCCACCGCCCGCATCGGCACGACGAAGGTTTCCATTTTCTCGTTCGGCGTGCCTTCCTCCGTGATCACGGTGACCTGCGCAGTGGTCAGGGCTTGTTGCGCCTGCTCTCCACCGCCCTCACCTTCTTCGCCGTCCTCCTCACTGCGATAACCGCCGCCGTAGTAATTCACATACACCAGGTACTGGCCTTTGATCGGCGCGGGCATGGCGAAGATTTCCGGGCCGTAGCCGGTGGTGACGTCGACGTCGAGGGCGGCGCCGTTGGCGACGGCGCGATCGCCGTACCAGATGTGCGCACCATCGGGGGTGACCAGGTGCAGGTCCAGGTCGGTGCCGTCGCTGTCCCAAGTCAGCAACACCCGCAGCTTGGCCGGTGTGGCGCCGCCGCTGGTGTTGAGAAATTGCGTGCGGTGGCGCTGTTGGCCATCGGCGCTGCGCACTTCCACGCTGTTGCTGCCGTTGGGGAACGAGAACGGCCGGTCGAAACGACCTTCCTCATCCAGCTTCAGCGGCAGGCTCACACCGTTGACGATCAACTGGCCCGGCGCGTTGCTGCCCTTGGGCGCGCCTTTGATCTGCCCAGTGATGCGGGCGGTGTTGGCCTGGCCCGGGGGCGTGTTGACTGACGAAGCCGGGTAGTTGACGGTCTGGCTGAAGCTTTCGCCTTCACCGCCCGGCGCCCCGCTGCGCCAGCCGCCGATAGGGGTGTCGAGCTTGATGGAGTCGGCGGCCATGGCCGATGGCAACGCGGTCAGGGCGCAGAGCAACAGCAAGACCTGTGGATAACGGAGTGTCATGGTCTATTCCAGCAAAAGGTGACGGGCGAGCCCTTCGATATAGGTTTCGTCCTGGCCGTTGGGGTGAGCTTCGAAGGCCAGGTGCAAATATTCATGCGTCAGGTCGAGACGGTCTTGCAGCGACAGCACGCCGCGCACATAGATGCGCTGGCGCTCGCGGTCGACATAAGGCCGGCCGAAGGCGACGCGGCAGACGGCGAAAGCGCTGATTTCGTTGTAGCCCACTTCACTTTCCAACCGCTCACGCCAGCCCCGACGCTGCTTGAGCAACCAATCCTGGGCGGCGGGC
Organism: Pseudomonas sp. Soil_N_39; assembly: GCF_057655955.1. NCBI lineage: Bacteria > Pseudomonadati > Pseudomonadota > Gammaproteobacteria > Pseudomonadales > Pseudomonadaceae > Pseudomonas > Pseudomonas sp. Soil_N_39. Next base: position 97,354 of record NZ_JBDGLI010000011.1, on the reverse strand, counting down.
AGCGCCTCACAGGAGGCCACCGGGTTGTCCCAGCGGCTGAGGCTGGCACGCGGATAGGCGTGCAGCAGGATGGCGTCGTAGCGTTGGCCCGCGTTGGCTTGCTCCACCGCTTGCGCCCAGGACAATTTGTCCGGGCCGGGCTGGTCGGAGTGGTAGGTGACATCGGTGCCGGCCAGGACCAGGTCGCTGGTCCAGGCGGCAATGGCGCGGGTTTCCGGTGCCGCCGGACGGGGCGCGACGCGCTGGCGATGGCTGCTGTCGTCAATGCTCAGGCAATCACCGTTGCGTTGGGCGTTTTGCAGCAGATAGGTGCGGATCGCCACGGCCAGGGCCTTGGCGGCTTCGGCAGGTTCGGCCTTGGCTTCGCGCTGCAAGACCCGGGCGACGTATTCCTCCCGGTCCAGGCGCGCCACCAGCTTGCCGGGCATCAGGAACAGCTCGCCATCGCTGTGGATGTCCAGTTGATTGCCGTTGGTGAACTCGACGCGGTAATCACCGCGCAGTTGACCCGGCGTGGCCGGCCGGTCACCGACCATCACCCGCTGCAAGGGATAGCGGGCAAACAGGCCGACTTCCACGCAACGCCCGGTTTCCGCCGGCCAGCGGGATGGCAATGCCGTCGCTAAACCTTCCCCGTAGACCTTCAGGACCTGCTGGCTGGTGCCGCGTCCACCGGCCCACACCGGCGTGCCGTCGGCCAGCCAACCGGCGAAACCGCCCTGCCGGGAGGAAGGCCCCTGGTCACCCAGCCAGCTCCAGGTCTTGACCCGCAGGCGACTGCCCAACTCGCCCACCAGCCGCCCGTCCGCCGCGCCGAGCACCACATCCAGCAGCACCCGACGAGCCTGGTCCTGGGCCGGCAGCATGGCCAGGGCCTTGAGCAGTTCCGCGACCGGCACCTGCGTCTGGGGCTGCAAGGTCGGCAGGTCCAACAACCAGGCCGGCGCCTGGCGGGCCTGCCAGTAATCGCGCCAGTTCGAAGCCGACAACCCGAGCCGCTGCGGCTCGAAATACAAGCCACAGGACTTCACCAGCGCCTGGTCGCGACCGATGCTCTGCCCGGCGTTGCAGCAATAGACTTCTTCCTTCGACTCGCCACGGCACTCATAGACCGGTTCGCGAGCGTCGGTGTCCACCAGCCAGGCGTAGACAAACAGCTTCCACAGGCTACCCAACGGTGCCTGCAAGGAAGCAGGCAGCGGCTGGCGATCCAGCACCTGCGTTTGATTCACCCGCAGCAACTGGCCGTCGAAGGCCAGGCGCAACGGCTCGTCCTGCGCCGTTGCCAGCGCAGGGATCAAGCACAACAGCCACCCAACCCACAGCTGACGCATGTCAGTTGACCGTAACCTGACCAAGCGCCGGTTTCTGTTCCCGCGCCTGATTCTGCGGCGCGTATACCTGGGTGAAGCGCACCGGCGGCAAGGTGAACTGGCCCTTCTGGGAGAAGCGCACCAAGTGCCGCAGGCGCAGCTCGCCACTGAGGGCGTCCACCGGTACCGCATACGCCATCTGGCCGGACTCGAAGCGGGCCTTTTCCAGGGACGTCGGTTCGCTGTCGGCCTTGCCCATCAACTGGATGCCCCAGGTGGTGCGTTCCACATCTGCGCCCGGCGGCAGCGGCACTTCGAGCATGCCGTAGCGCAGTGGCGTCGAGGCCTTGCTGTTGATGATCACTTCATCCAGATAAAGGCTGTCGCTGGACAACGGTTTGTTGCCCACGGCTTCAAGCTTGAAGGTGAAGGCCTCATCGCCCGGCACCAGACGCGACAGGCGCCGGGTGATGGATACGGCCATCGGCGCTACGGGCGGTTGCTGGCTCTGGAAGCTCAGCGCCGCTTGCAGTGGACGCTCCTGTGCACCGGTCAACGTCAGCGTCGTTGGAAGCTGCGCACCTTGCCATTGCCAGTAGGTTTCACCGGTCGCACCCTGCTTGGCTGCCCAGCCTTCACCCGGCACCAGGGCCACGGCCGGCGCCGCCTGTTCGATGCTGCGCTGCAACCAGGTCAGGGCCAGGGCTCGTTCCAGGGTGGACTGCTGCGGCAGTACACGCTCCAGCAATGCACTGGCGCGAGCCTGATCGAAGTTTTGCAGCGACAGCAACAAAGCCTCAACGAACGGCTGGGAGCTGAGTTCCAGTTGCTGTTGCGCCGCATCGGCTTGACGGCTGAAGGCCGTCGGCAACGGCACCTTGGCCTGTTTCGCCAGGGACGCGGTCAGCACGCGGGCACTGGCCAGGCCAAGGGCCGAATCCGGCGCGTACATGACCAGGCTGTCTTCGCCGCTGTCCAGCACACTCTCGGTGCTGTCTTCACCGGCCTTCGCCAGGTCATCCATCAGGCCGCTGAGCAAAGTGTTCACCGGCAATTGCATCTGCTTGGCGAACGACAGGATCAGCGCCCGTTGCAGCAGCGGCGTATCACCGGCCTGCTTGGCGTAGACCTCCAGCACCCGCTGCCAGTGTTCCGGCGGCAGGTTCAGGTCCAGGGCCTTGCTGGCGTGCCAGTCGGCGTAATAGGCATAGGCGGTGAGGAAGGCATCCGGCTCACCGTCCTGACCCCACCAGGTGAAGCTCGCCGACGGTCCGGCCATCTGCACCAGGCGCAAGCGGCTGTTTTGCATGATCAACCGCAAGCGGTCGCGGATCTGCGGGTTCGACGCCAGGGTCGGATAAGCGATGCTCAGCGGCAACAGGCGGCTAGCGGTCTGCTCGACGCCACCGTAGGGGTAGCTCAGTAGGTCGTCGAGGGCCGAACGGAACAGCGCTTGCGGGCTGTCATCCAGGCGCAGACGAATATCGCTGGCGTCGGCCGGCAGGGTCAGCGGGGTGTCGCCGCTGGCCACGTCAAGACGCTGGCTCTGGGTGACTTGCCAACCGTTGCCGCTGGCGTTCAAGTGCATGGCCAGGGCGTCCTGGGTTTCGCCGTTCAACTGCAACTGCACGCTCAAGTCGCCACTGCTCAGTTCCATGGTCGGCAGCGGTACGTAGTTGATGCCGTTTTTCAGCTCCGCCGCCACGCGCTGTTCAGCGCCGGCGTAACGGATCAGCAGTTCGGCCTTCAGTGGTTTTTCAGACTGGCTGAAAGCGAACAGACCCAACTGCGGCTTATCGCCGGTGCGGAAACGGGTCGGGCCGCTCCACTTCAGGTACAGCGGTTTTTCCGAGGCGATGAACTGCTTCTTCTGGCCCACTTGGCCATCGTCGGCAATGGCCTTGGCGGTGATGCGCCAGCGGGTCAGGGAGTCGGGCATCTTGAAGGTAAAGCGCGCCTTACCATTGGCGTCGGTGACCAGCTCCGGTTGCCAGGCGGCGGTGTCGACGTCTTCACGCCGCGGCCGCTCGAGCACCTTGACCCCACGCTCGCTGCGGTTGGCCTTGCCCGGCGCGCCAGGGCTGCCTGGCAGCGCCACGTCGTAACTGATGAACGACAGGCTGGCACTGGTGCGCACGTTGTTGCGACGCGGGTGATAGAAGAACTGGTCGATGGTCGGCGCCACTTCCGGTTGCAGGGCGTAGACCATTTCGTCCACCACGCTGACCGTCAGGTGCGCCGGGATCGCCTTGCCGGCGAACTGGGTGCTCAGGTCCACGGTCACCGTGTCGCCCGGGCGGTAAGTAGCCTTGTCGGTGACGACAGCAACGTCGATCTGCGGCGTGACCACCTTGATGCCGGCGTTCTGGAAGCTGTACTGGCCGCCCTTGGTGTACAGCACCGAGAAGGTCAGGTTGGGTGCAAAGCTATCCTTCACGGCAATGCGCGCGCGGTATTGGGTGTCGCTGAGTTTTTCCATCTTCAGCCAGTCGCCGCCCTTGGACAGCAGCGCCGTGGCCTCGACCTTGTCTCGCTCCAGCGACAACAGCGCATCGCTGACCGGTTCCGGGAAGGTGATCAGTGCCAGCGCTTCGTCACCGGTCTTATATTCAGGCTTGTCGAAGACGATCTCGACCGTGCCCGGCACGGCCTTGATGCCTTCGCCGGTCACCGCATGGGCGGCGGCGCCGATGACTCGGCCGTGGTCGTCCTTGAGCGTCAGGTTGTAGGTGCCCGGGCGGTCGAAGGTCAGGCTGAAGCCCTTGTCCTTGGCCGCCAGCTTGCCTTCGCCGGTGCTCTGGTCTTCCAGGCGCACCCAGGCGTAGCTGCCCGGCGTCACGGCCTTGGCTTGTTCGTTGCCGCCTTCGTTGGCGTAGCTGAACGCCACCTTCTGGCCAACGGCGCTGAACCGCTGGGGAGCGCTCAGGCGGAAATTCGCCGCGCCACGGTCGATGAGGATTTCCTTGGTGGTCTTGACCCGATACGCCGCGCCATCGCTGGCGAACACAGTGAGGGTGTAGCGGCTCGGCTTGTCGGCGGCCGGCAGGTCGAGGATCGCGTTACCCTTGGCATCGGTGGTCACTTCGCTGCTGGTCAGTTCCACCGGGAATTGCCCCAGGTATTGCAGCTCGTTATCCACCATCGACAGTTGCTGGGCGCGCAGGCTCAGGCTCACCTTGGCATTCACCACCGGCTTGCCGTCCGGGTAGAGCAACACGAGGCTGCCCTTGACCGGCTCGCCGGTACGGTAGTCCTGCTTGGCCAGGTTCAGGGCGATCTCGAAGTGCGGCTTGATGTATTCGGCCACGCGGAAGGCGCTGCTGTAGAGCTGGTCCTTGTAGCTGAAGCGCAATTCATAGCCGCCGGCCACGGCGTTTTCCGGCAGTTGGAAACGGCCTTGGGTGCCGGCCTTGGAATCCAGCTTCAGGGCCAGGGTTTGCAGCGCGGTGCCAGTGGCGTCCAGCACGCTGACATTGACGTCGGCGGCAGTCGGTTGCACCGAGTCACGGGCGTTCTTGAACTCACGGCCAACGATTTTCAGCGACACCCAATCCCCCGGCCGGTACAGCGGCCGGTCGGTGAAGGCGTAGAGCTTGGTGTCGTAGATTTCGCTGTCGTAGTAGAAGTTTTCCGAGACAAATACCCCGCCCTCCTCGTCTTCACCGATGACGAACGAACGCTCCGGACTGACGTGCTTGAGGCGCAGCAGGCCGTCTTCATCGGTGGCACCGCTGCTCATCACGCCCAGGCCGTCGGTCCACAGCACGTTGACCTTGGGCACCGAACGCCCTTCATGCTTGCGTGCGGCCCAGACCAGCAATTCATCGCCGGCAATTTTGCTCACGGCCACGGTGTTGGAGACGAAGACCATGGTGGTTGCGCGGTATTTGCCGATCAGCGCTTCCACCAGGTACAGGCCTGGCTTCAACTGGCCCAGCGGCACATAGACGTTGCCCGGCGCGACGCTGACGAAGTCACTGGACGAGCCGGCCAGATTGACGCCGGCCGGCGGCTGGATCGGCTTGGCCTGCCACAGCGGATAACGGAACTGGCTGACCACCGGCAAACCCGGGATCAAGGCGAACTGTGCCGGAGCGTCGTACGGGGTCGGCGCCACCAGGGCGTTGCCGACCTTCAATTCCGGCACTTCTTCGGTGACTTGCTGGCGGGACTCGTAGGAGAACGCCCGTTGCATCACTCGACGGGACTTGCGGTACCAGTTGTCCCACAGGTACGCGAGGGTGTTCGACAGGCCTTCACCCTTGAACTGGCCGTCGCTGACCACGCGGTGCAGGTTCTTCTGGCGCTTGAGGAAATCCAGCGGCTTGTCGATGCGATAGACGCGGATGTCGGCGCCGCCGTAGGGTTCCATGCGGAACCGACGGTAGTCGCGGCCCGGCGCTTCGAGGCGAACCATGGCCTGCTCGTCGCTGGCAAAGCTGCTGTCGGCCAGCAGGAAAAAGCTTTCACCGGACACCGGCGTGTAGCCGCTGGGCTCCACCGTGTCTTCGGCATTCACGACAGGTGCCAGCAACAGGGCAAACAGCAGGGGCAATTTTGAACACAAGCGCAGCATGCGGGCACCGGTCATTGGGAGAGAAAGTTGAGTCGATAGACGCCGATGAAGTTGGGGTTGGCTGCGTCGGGTATCCATCGGGTGTCCTTCCAGTTCATGAGTTGTTGCAGGCTTGCGGAGCGCATGCCGTTGTCGGTAGGGGTTGTGGTGCCGGTGTGATAGGCGATGTAGCGGCCCATCCAGATCATCAGGTGCTGGTCGTCGCCCTGATCGAAGAACATCAGGTCGCCAGGACGGGCCTGGGCGACATCGCGGCCCACCAGGCGACTGTTGAACTGGATCAGCTTGATGGCGTTGACGTAGGGCCCGACCTTGCCGCCGCCCTGCTGCCATTGCTGGGCGAGGCGCCGTTGCCCATCGCTGAGCGGCAGTTCGGGCGGCAGGTAGCGATTGGACAGGCCGTTGCTGCGCAGCCATTTTTCATCGTGGACCTTGAGCGCTTCGTTGGCGGCGAAACGCACCAGCCCGGCGCAGTCCTGCTGGTACCAGCGCGGGCTCGGGCCTTTGGTCAGTTGTTCCTGGGCGATGCGCACGAACCAGGCGCGAAAGACCTGGGATTGCTGCACGTCCAGCGCCGGCGCCTCGACGGCAAGCGCAGGCCCGCCGAGCAGCAACGCCAGCAGCAGCGTCAACGCGGGGTTGCGGATCAGTGCTGTCACAGCGCTTTCCATTCCAGCGGCAGCCACTGCCAATGGCCATCCGGCTCGCTGCCTTCAGGCAAGGTCAGGGCGTATTTGCCGTAGCCGCCGAGGGTGCGCAGTTTCGGGATCAGATAGGTTTGCGCGGCGTTGTAGAACACCGGTTCCATGTCCTGGGGCAAGCTGTCGAGGGTTTCGCGCTGCATCAGTTGCGCCATGGAATCCGGGCCGAAGTAGACCGGCATGAGCAGGTCCTTTGGCACTACGTCGGCCATGGGCGGGAAGCGTTTGTCGAGGGTGCCGAGAGCCTTGTCCACCAATTTGTCATCGAGGGAGAACAGCAATGTGGAACCGTGGCGTGCCAGGCTGACTCGCAGGAACGCTTTGCCGGTAATTGCTTCGGGCTGCTCCGCTTCCTTGGCCAGGTAAGGGCCGAAATTGGAGCTGACCTGCCGCAGCCACTGGTGGGTCGAGCCTTGTTGTTTTTCGACCACCGGGAAGGCATGTTCGGCGACATTGTTTTCATAGGCGCCGACCATCGAACCGAACAGGTTGCCCAAGTCAGCGTCGAGCTTGCCATCGTCCTCATTCAGGCTCGCCACCAACAGCGGCGTGTACAGGCGCGAATCGGCGTACCAGCACAGGCCTGCGGCGCCGGCCACATGGTCGACCATGGCCTGGGCGGCTTTGTCGTCGGCGCCGAGTCTGACCAGCAACGGTTTCTGTTGCTCGGCGGCCAGGGGCAAGGCTACACAGGCACTGGCACCCATGGGCATGGCTTGCCAGATCGGCTTGAAGTCGAAGTCCGGCTGGTTTTCCAGCTCGTCCATGGCCAGGAAGCTGTGCCAGCCCTTGTCGTCCATGTCGAAACGCAAACCGGCGAAGTTCGGGATGAAACGCTGGTAGCCCATGGCGAGCACGCTGGCGTTGACCGAGATGCGCTGCTTGACCTCCGGCGCCTTGGGCGGCAGGCCGAAGGCTTCGGGGAACAGCTTTTCCCCGGCCAGCAGCGCCTCAAGGGCTTGGGTCGAGACCATGCCACGTTCGTCGGTAGGGCCATTGCCTTTGTCGTAGAGCTTGGTCGGGTTGGACAGCACGACCAGTTTGTCGCCGTGGGAGGCGAAGACCAGGGATTTGCTGGCGTTATAGCTGAGCTGATACAGCGCGACTTCGTCGCCGCCCACCTTCAGGTCGCCGAGTTTGCTCAATTGGGTGTCATCCAGTGCGACTTTCGCCAGCGGTTCCAGCATCTTCGCCAGGCCGCCGCGATCCATCACCAACAGGAAATCCTTGAGGCGACCGTCCGCACCGCGCCACAGCGCGACATCGGCCGGCTGGTCGAAAAGCGCTTCGATCAGGCTGTCCTGCAGCTTGAGGTCATGCTCGTAGATGATCCGGCGCAGGCTGCCGATCAGCCCGAGGCGGTCGGCGTGGGCCTCGTAATAGAAGACGAAATCCTCGGTTAGCGTGGCCTTGAGGAACGGCACCGCCAACAGATCCTTGGGCAACTGGCTCAGGGAATGGGCCTCAAGCAAGCCGTCGGGGCGGCTCAGGCCGAGTTTGTCCAACGCCAACTCCATGGGCGGCGCCTTGGGCTTGGTCATGAACCAACCCAACCCGGCGGCCACACCGGCGACCAGGCACAGCCCGATCAGTATCGCCGGCCAGCGGCGCACAGGTTTGGCGACAGGTGTCGGCGTGGTCGGGGAAGCAGTGTTGTCGCTCATATTCACAAGGGCCTGTTCATCCGTGGTGTGGATACCTAGTGTCCTGTATCACAAATACTGTTCATTTTTGACGGTGTCTGTTGCCGTCATGCTGCGTTGCCACTCCTCGCCATAGCGGGCTATGACTCGTCGCGGCGCCTTGCCTGACGACAACAGCCACTCGTCAAAAAAGAACGTATTTGCGAAACAGGACACTAGTAGTTGAAAGTCTTGACCAGCAACAAATCGCCAATGGCGCGCAGGGGCACGACAAAGGTCTCGCGTTTTTCATCGACGGTGTTTTCGTTGAGCACCAGGTTGATCTGCGAGGTGATCACCTCGTTCTGGTTGCTGCTCTCATCAAAGTTGTAGCCGCCGCTGCCGTAGTTGCCCCAATAGTTCACGTAGACCAGGTAGGTGCCGTGCATCGGCGCGGTCATGGTGAACATTTCCGGGCCGGGGCCGTCGACGCCATCCGGGTCGAGGCCACCACCGTTGGTCAGCGCCGGCCGGCCGAAGAACGCATGTTGGCCGTCGGGGGTGACGATATGCAGGTCGAGCTCGGCCTTGGGGTCGTCCCAGCCCAGCACCACGCGGATCTGCGCCGGGGTGCGCAGGTTGTTGGCTTCATAGAATTGCACGCGCTTGAGGGACTGGCCTTCGGAGCTGCGCACCTCGACGCTGTTGGAGCCGGCGCCGAACGCATACGGCCGGGCGAAACGCCCCTCGTCGTCGGTATAGAGATTCAGTGGATTGCCGTTGACCGCCAGGCTATGGGGCTGGCGAGCCGTACCCATGTCTTTGATCCGGCCCTCGATCATCGTGCGGTTGCGCTGCACGCCCCGGTCGATGGGCGGGGTGGGATAGGCGACCTGCGGGTTTTCCGTGCGATCGAGCAAGCCACTGTAGCGCCAGCCACCGACCGGTTCCGACAGCTCGGCCGAAGGCTCGGCCCACGCCATCGGCGCGCCAAGCAACACGATCAATAAAGAAAGAAAACGCACGTATGCCTCCTGCCATGCACAACGCAACCCGGCGCCCTTCCTCGGCGCTGCTTGTCATTATTCGGGTTTCGTCTGAACGCCCCGTTACAAGGGGCCGTAGATGGCGCGAAGAGTAGCTATTCGGCGGATTTTCCACAATCGGGGAACGCTCGATTCTGTGTGGGAAATCACGTACTGAAGGGTGCGTGAGCCGAATCGAGGATTTATTCGGCTCACCAAATGAGCCGAATAGCGTTATTATTCGGCTTATTCATCTTTGGATAGGCGCATGGCATTCCATTGGATCTGGCAACAGCCCGACTGGCCCGGTTTTTACTGGCAAGCTGAAACATTGGCACCGCTGCTTCGCGAATGCGTGCAGACCCAGGGTCAATTGCTCGGTATGGCCGGCGCGGTCACGACTTCGCTCAGCGCCCAGAACGAACTGGATGCCTTGCTGCAAAACATCGTGACCTCCTCGGCTATCGAAGGAGAGCAATTGAATGTCGGCTCGGTGCGCTCTTCCCTGGCCCGGCGCCTGGGCCTCGAACAAGGCAATGACACGCCGGTCAGCCAACGCAGCGAAGGCTTGGCGAACCTGTTGCTGGACGCGACCCGGCACTTTAACCAGCCCCTGACCATCGAGCGCTTGCTGGAATGGCACGAGTGGTTGTTTCCTGATCAAACGAGCCACCTTGCCCATCGGCAGATCCGCGTAGGTGCGTTGCGCGGTGACGAACCGATGCAAGTGGTCTCAGGTCGACTGGACCGACCTACCGTTCACTTCGAGGCGCCGCCTCGCCAGGGCCTTGAACAGCAATTGCAAACGTTCGTCGACTGGTTCGAGGCCAGCCGTCATCAGGCCGAGCTCGATCCGTTGTTGCGTGCCGGTATTGCTCACTTCTGGTTTGTCACCCTGCATCCGTTCGACGATGGCAATGGTCGCCTGACTCGTACCCTGACCGACCTGGCACTGGCCCAGGGCGAAGCCCAAGCGATCCGTTTCTATGCCATGTCGGTGAGTATCCTGGAAGACCGCGCCGGCTATTACCGAATCCTCGAAAGCAGTCAGAAAGCCACACTTGATATCACGGCCTGGTTGATCTGGTTCCTGCAGACCCTGTTGCGCAGCCTGCACAAAGCGATGACGCAGATCGAAAGCGTGTTGGGTAAGACGCGGTTCTGGCAAGCCCATCGCGCTTCGGCACTCACGCCTGAACAGACCAAAGTGCTGAATCGGTTGCTCGATGGCGGTGAAAAGGGGTTCGAACAGGGGATCAACGCCGCTCAATACCAAGCCGTGGCCAAGGTCTCCAAGGCGACGGCCACCCGGCATCTGACGGAGCTGCTGGAGAAAGGCTGCCTGGAGCGGATGCCTGGCGGCGGGCGCAGCACGCGGTACCGCATAAATTATCCAGACGCATAAGATCTTTGTGGCGAGGGGATTTATCCCCGCTGGGTTGCGAAGCAGCCCTAAAAGCTAACACCTCGGTGTGTCAGATGGAGTGAGTACTCAGCTTTGGGGTCGCTTCGCAACCCAACGGGGATAAATCCCCTCGCCACAGACTCTCGGCTCCTCGCTGATAGGGGGTAGCCTGGCGCCCTGATTTGCCCGAACACCCCATGTCTGCTAGTGTCGCGCCGGTTTAACAGTCAACCGGAATAGCCGCCATGGCCCGCAAAAAAGCTGCACTGGATTTCGAACAATCTCTGGCCGACCTGCAAACGCTGGTCGAACGGTTGGAGAACGGCGAATTGTCGCTGGAAGACTCGCTGACCGCCTTCGAGCAGGGTATCGGCTTGACTCGCGACTGCCAGGCGGCGCTGGCCCAGGCCGAGCAGAAGGTGCAATTGCTGCTCGAGCGCGACGGTGAGCTGACCGAAGAGCCTTTCGACGCGGAACAACCTGAATGATCGGCGCCTATCAGGCCAGCAGCCAGGCCCGGGTCAATGCTGCACTGGATACCTTGTTCAGCGCGCCGAGCCCGGAACTGGCGCGCCTGTACGAAGCCATGCGCTACAGCGTGATGAACGGCGGCAAGCGTGTGCGGCCGCTGTTGGCCTACGCCGCGTGCGAAGCCTTGGGCGGCCAGGCCGAACAGGCCAACGGCGCCGCCTGTGCGGTGGAGCTGATCCATGCGTATTCGCTGGTGCACGACGATTTGCCGGCCATGGACGATGATGACCTGCGTCGCGGCCAGCCCACCACCCACAAGCAATTCGACGAAGCCTGCGCGATCCTGGCTGGCGACGGCCTGCAGAGCCTGGCCTTCAGCGCCCTGCTGGACCCGGCCCTGAGCGATTGCCCGGCGCAGATCCGCCTGGACATGGTCAGCGCCCTGGCGCTGGCGGCCGGCCCCGCCGGAATGGTCGGCGGCCAGGCCATCGACCTCGGTTCGGTGGGCCTTAAACTGGACCAGAGCGCCCTGGAATACATGCATCGGCACAAGACCGGCGCCTTGATCGAGGCCAGCGTCAAACTCGGCGCCCTGGCCAGCGGCCGGGCCACGCCCGCCCAGTTGCAAGCCTTGCAGACCTACGCCCGGGCCATCGGCCTGGCGTTCCAGGTGCAGGACGACATCCTCGACGTCGAAAGCGATACCCAGACCCTCGGTAAACGCCAGGGCGCCGATATCGCGCGGGACAAGCCGACCTACCCGGCCCTGCTCGGCCTCGACGCCGCGAAAGCCTACGCCCTGGAGTTGCGCGATCAGGCCCTGGCCGCGCTGCGACCCTTTGACGCGGCGGCCGAACCGTTGCGCGACTTGGCGCGATATATCGTCGAACGCCGCAGTTGATACGGGGTCAACCTCTTTAGACTGCGTATCGGCCAAGTTCCGGCCAACGCGTGGGCAGCTTGCGATGCATAAGGTAAACTGCCGCCTCTTTCTATACCTATAACGATTCGCCTGATGCCCACGACGTTTCAAGAGATTCCCCGCAAGCGCCCGACCACGCCCCTGCTGGACCGCGCCAACACGCCGGACGGCCTGCGTCGCCTGGGTGAAGCCGAGCTGGAAACCCTGGCCGATGAGTTGCGCCTGGAACTGCTCTACACGGTCGGCCAGACCGGTGGGCACTTCGGCGCGGGCCTGGGCGTCATCGAGCTGACGATCGCGCTGCATTACGTGTTCGACACCCCGGACGACCGGCTGGTGTGGGACGTCGGGCACCAGGCCTACCCGCACAAGATCCTCACTGATCGTCGCGCGCGCATGGGCACGCTGCGCCAGAAGGACGGCATCGCCGCCTTCCCGCGCCGCTCCGAGAGCGAATACGACACCTTTGGCGTCGGCCACTCCAGCACCTCCATCAGCGCCGCCCTGGGCATGGCCATTGCCGCCCGTCTGCAAAACAGCGAGCGCAAGGCCATTGCCGTGATCGGCGACGGCGCACTAACCGCCGGCATGGCCTTCGAAGCGCTGAACCACGCGCCGGAAGTCAACGCCAACATGCTGGTGATCCTCAACGACAACGACATGTCGATCTCGCGCAATGTCGGTGGGTTGTCCAACTACCTGGCGAAGATCCTCTCCAGCCGCACCTACGCCAGCATGCGCGAAGGCAGCAAAAAGGTGTTGTCGCGCCTGCCCGGCGCCTGGGAAATCGCCCGGCGCACCGAAGAGTACGCCAAGGGCATGTTGGTCCCCGGCACGCTGTTCGAAGAACTGGGCTGGAACTACATTGGCCCCATTGACGGCCATGACCTGCCCACGTTGATCGCCACCCTGCGCAACATGCGCGACCTCAAGGGCCCGCAGTTCCTGCACGTGGTCACCAAGAAAGGCAAAGGCTTCGCCCCGGCGGAGGTCGACCCGATCGGCTACCACGCCATCACCAAGCTCGAACCCCTGGACGCTCCGGCGGCCGCGCCGAAAAAGGCCGGCGGACCGAAGTATTCCGGCGTCTTTGGCCAATGGCTGTGCGACATGGCCGCCGCCGACCCACGCCTGGTGGGCATCACCCCGGCGATGAAGGAAGGCTCGGACCTGGTGGCGTTCAGCGAACGTTACCCGCAACGCTATTTCGACGTCGCGATTGCCGAGCAGCACGCCGTGACCCTCGCCGCCGGCATGGCCTGCGAAGGCGCCAAGCCGGTGGTGGCGATCTATTCGACCTTCCTGCAACGGGCCTACGACCAGTTGATCCATGACGTGGCGGTGCAGAACCTCGACGTGCTGTTCGCCATCGACCGCGCCGGCCTGGTGGGCGAAGACGGCCCGACCCACGCCGGCAGCTTCGACCTGTCGTTCCTGCGTTGCATCCCCGGCATGCTGGTGATGACCCCGAGCGATGAAAACGAACTGCGCAAGATGCTCACCACCGGTCACCTGTTCAATGGCCCGGCGGCGGTGCGCTACCCCCGTGGCACCGGTCCGAATGCGACCCTCTCGACCGACCTCGAACCCATCGAGATCGGCAAGGGCGTGATCCGCCGCCAGGGCAAGCAAACCGCCCTGCTGGTATTCGGCGTGCAACTGGCCGAGGCCTTGAAAGTCGCCGATACCCTGGACGCCACCGTGGTGGACATGCGTTTCGTCAAACCCTTGGACGAAGCCCTGGTGCGCGAGATGGCCGGCAGCCATGACCTGCTGGTGACCATCGAGGAAAACGCCGTCATGGGCGGCGCCGGCGCGGCGGTCAGCGAGTTCCTGGCCCGGGAGAACATCCTCAAGTCGGTGCTGCACCTGGGCCTGCCGGACAGCTACGTCGAACACGCCAAGCCGGCGCAGATGCTGGCCGAATGCGGGTTGGATGAGGCAGGGATCGAAGCGGCGGTGCGGCTGCGGTTGCAGTTGTTGGGCCTGTAAGTTCAGCCAACACAAGCCCCTGTGGGAGCGAGCTTGCTCGCGATAGCGGTGCATCAGCCAATGGATTAATTGACTGATCTGCCGCCATCGCGAGCAAGCTCGCTCCCACAAGGGTTTGTGCAGACCAGAAATGTCCGGAACACCCATGAAACTGCGCCTCGCCCTCACCCTTTCCCTACTGCCCACCCCCGACCTGCTGGCCGACACCTTCGAACGCGACCAGGCCTTGAAGCTGCCCGACATCGTGATCAGCGCCAACCGCCAGGTCGAGGCCCGCAACGACAGCAGTGCCGCCAACACCGTGTTCACCCGCGACGACATCGACCGCTTGCAGCCGGCCAGTGTCACGGACTTGCTCAGCCGTGTGCCGGGGGTGCAAGTGGCGCCGTTGGGTGGGCGCGGCAGTCTGCCGGGGATTTACATTCGTGGGACCAAATCGGCCCAGAGCCTGGTGCTGGTGGACGGCCAGCGCATCGGCAACGCCACCTCCGGCGACAGCAACCTGCAACGCCTGAACATCAACCAGATCGAACGGGTGGAAGTGCTGCGCGGCTCGCGCTCGGTGATCTACGGTGCCGACGCGGTCGGTGGGGTGATCCAGATTTTCACCCGGCGCGGCAACACGCAAGGCCTGCAACCGCGCCTGCATGTGGGTGTCGGCAGCCACCAGACCTGGGAGCGCAGCTTGGGCCTGTCCGGCGGCGACGAGCAGACCCGCTTCAACCTCGGCGCCAGCCTCGACGACAGCGCCGGGGCCAATCGAACCCATGAGTCCTACGCCAGCGACCGCGACGACGATGCCAACCGCAACCGGTCCTTCAGCCTGAGCCTGAGTCATGCCGTCAGCGACGACTTGGAAATTGGCCTGAACCTGCTGGATAACCGCGGCAAAAGCGAATACGACAACCCGTTCGGCCGCTTCGACCCGAGCACCTTCGAATCCCTGCCCCAACAACCTTACAGCGAGTTTGCGGTGAGCAGCTTCAGCACCTATGTAGACGGGCGAATCAACGACACTTGGAAATCCCGCCTGGAACTGGGCCATAGCGAGAACCGCGAAAAGACCTTCGACAAGCTCAGCGACGTCCGTGAGGTGTTCAACACCTACCGCGACTCCGCGACCTGGCAGAACGACGTGACGCTGGACGAGCGCAACAGCCTGATCGTCGGCGGCGACTGGTATCAGGACCGGGTCAACAGCAGCACGCCGTTCGATGAAGACAGCCGCTGGAACCGTGCCGCGTTTATCCAGCACCGCTTCCAGGCCGAAACCTTCTCCACCGAACTGGGCCTGCGTCGCGACCAGAACCAGCAATTTGGCGGCCAGAACAGTTGGAGCGGCACCCTCACCGTGCCGATCAACCCGGACAACGACCTGTTGCTGACCTACAGCGAGAGCTTCCGCGCACCGACGTTCAACGACCTGTACTACCCGGACTTCAGCAACCCTGACCTGAAACCCGAGACGGCCAAGAGCTACGAACTGCAATGGCGCAGCCAGCTGAGCGACAGCGCCCGCCTGGAAACCTCGCTGTACCGCACCGACCTGGAGGACGCGATCATTTTTGGCCGCGACTCGCGCCCGCAGAACGTCGCCTCGGCGCGGATCAACGGCTTTGAAATGGCCTACCTGCAGGATGTGTTCGGCTGGCAGGGCAATCTGGCCCTGGCCATCATCGACCCGCGCGATCGCGACAGCGGCCACACCCTGGCCCGCCGCGCCCGACGGACCTTGAGCCTGGACCTGGACCGGCAATTCGACCGACTTGGCCTGGGCGCCACCTGGCAAGCGGTCAGCGGCAGCTACGACGATGAAGACAACCGCAATGCCCTGGGCGGCTATGCCTTGCTCGGGTTGCGTGGCAGTTGGGCGTTGACCCGGGAGGTGAAGCTGGAGATGAAGGTGGATAACCTGCTGGACAAGGGTTACAGCCGGGCATTGTATAGCCACGACGGAGCGCAATATGGGTATCAGGAGGAGGGTCGGGCGTGGTTGTTCGGGGTGACTTGGACTCCGGAACTCTGAGCCAGGATCTGTGGTGTTTGGGCTGGCCTCATCGCGAGCAAGCTCGCTCCCACAGGGGTTCTGTGGTGGATACAAAATCGGCGTTCAACACACATCCCTGTGGGAGCGAGCTTGCTCGCGATTACAGGCGCCGCGGTCTACCTGTCTGGCGCAATCAACTCGCACAACCGTGCCGTCGCCTCGATCATCTGCCCGCTGGGCCGCTCCAGGCCCTTGTCATTGACCAACAACAACCGCCCCTGCGCCACCGGCCAGGCTTTCCAGGCATCGAGCTGCGCTTGTTCCGTGGCCAGGATGACTTGCGGGTTGCGTTGCAGCACCGCTTCCACACTCACCTGCGGTGCCGGCAGGCTCAGGTCGGCAAAAACGTTGCGCGCCCCGCACACCGTCAGCGCATCGCTGATGATCTGCCCGCCACCAACGGTGTACAGCGGCCGGTCCCAGACCTGGTAGAACACCGGCAACAGCGGGTCCCGTCGATAGCGCTGGCGTAACGCCTCAAGCCGCACGCGCAACTGCGCCGCTCGTTGCATGCCCCGTTCCGGGCGGCCGAGCTGGTTGGCGATGGCTTCGATTTGGGTAATGAGTTGGTCGAGGCTGCGGGGCTCGGCGACATGGATGGGGATGCCCAGGCCCTTGAGTTGCTCGCGCTGGGCCGGGCCTACACTGCCAGGCCAGAGCAGGAGCAGATCGGGCTTGAGGCTGAGCAAGCGCTCCATGTCCAGTTGCCCGTAACGGCCTACCGAGGGCACGTCCTTAAGCGCCGGCGGGCGATCACCGCCATCCAGCACGCCCACCAACAGGTCGGCGGAACCCAGTTCAACGACGATCTCCGACAGCGACGGTGCGAGACTGACCACCCGCGTGGCCGCCATCGTCGAGGCGCTGACGGCCAGCAGCAAGACCGCCAGCCAGCGGCTCATCAGCCGAGTTGACGCGGGATGCGGTACAGGTAGAACAACACGGTGGTCGACAACGCCAGCAGCATCAACGGCACCGCTTCCAGGCCCACGAACACCGCCAGGGCGCCGACCCAGGCCGGCAGCCCGGCCACCAGGAAGGCGGCGCGGCGACGGGCCGCCAGGTCGATCCAGGCCTGTGGCTCTTCAGGGGTGTCGAGGGCTTTCTGGGTGGCGATCAAGGCCTGTTTATACGGCCCGAAGAATCGCAGGCTGACAAACATCGATGCCACGCCAGCAATGAACAACGGCATCGCCAGCACCGGCAGAATCGCTTCGCCCTGGCCGAACACCGCATTGATCACAAACAGTGGCAGCAAGGCCAGGGCCAGGTATTTCCACCAACTGACCGACAGCCGCCGCCGGACCTGACCGCGCGTCACGCCCGGTCAACCTCGCCTTGGTGCTCGTTACCCATCATGTGGTCGAGCTTGCTGGCCTTGGTCGCCAGGTAGAGTTTGTTGTGGGGGTTGTGACCGGTGTGCAGCGGCACACGCTCGGCCACCACGATGCCCATGTCGGTCAACGCCTTGACCTTGCGTGGATTGTTGGTCATCAAGCGCAACGACTTCACGCCCAGATGCTCCAGCATCGGCAGGCAGATGCTGTAGTCACGCAGGTCGGCGGCAAAGCCCAGGCGTTCGTTGGCTTCCACGGTATCGGCGCCGCCATCTTGCAGCTCATAGGCGCGGATCTTGTTCAGCAGGCCAATGCCACGGCCTTCTTGGCGTAGGTACAGCAACACGCCACGGCCTTCGCGAGCGATGGCCTGCAGCGCGGCCTCGAGTTGCGAACCGCAATCGCAGCGCTGGCTGAACAGGGCGTCGCCGGTCAGGCATTCGGAATGCAGGCGGCCGAGTACCGGGCTACCGTCGGCGAAATCACCCAGGCTCAACACGACGTGCTCGCGGCCGGTGGCTTCATCGAGAAAACCATGCATGGTGAATTGCGCAAAGGGCGTTGGCAGCTTGGAAGCGGCAACAAAAACGACAGGCACCGGTGTGCTCCTGATCTAGTACTGGAGATTCGCAGAGGCGGGCATTGTAACAGCACGATCCGACCGACGCTTAGGCTGAATTATCGCTGATGATCATCG
This sequence comes from Pseudomonas sp. Soil_N_39, assembly GCF_057655955.1. Classification (NCBI taxonomy): domain Bacteria; kingdom Pseudomonadati; phylum Pseudomonadota; class Gammaproteobacteria; order Pseudomonadales; family Pseudomonadaceae; genus Pseudomonas; species Pseudomonas sp. Soil_N_39. The sequence goes on along the minus strand of NZ_JBDGLI010000011.1, from coordinate 79,246 downwards.
ATAAGTTTGATTACGGCTTCGGTGGCTTGCCGTGCTCATCAAAGGGATAGGGTTGCTTCCAGTGTTCGAAAATCGGTTTCAACTGACCGCCCTTCACCAGCACTTCCATGCGTCGGTCGAACAGTGCACGCAACGTACGCCCGTTTTCATTGTTGGCGAAGCCCAGGTACAGCGGCAAGTTGATCAGCGGCGAGAGCTTGAATTGCTTGGGATCCTCGGCCTTGGCCAGCACTTCCTCGATTTCCATTGACGCATCGATGTAAAAATCCGCTCGCTCATGAATCAGCATCGGCAAGATCCCCACCGACCGGTGGATCTCATTGAAACGCCGGATGTTGGGCAGGTAGTTGTTGTATTCGTACCCGCGCATCCATACCAGCCGATAGTTGCCAATCGTCGCCAGGGTGGGCGTCGGTTTGGAGGCCAGCCCCAGGGCATAGATGTGATCGACGTCGTAGTGCCACTTCGGGTAGAGCACGCCTTCGGACTCATCCCGATAGGCGCCGACCTGCACATCGACCTCGCCGCGCTGCACCAACCCGATCGAGCGGGTGTAGGGCACGCTGCGGATCTCCAGCCTGATGCCTTCAGGCTCGAACACCGCGCGCAAGATGTCCCAGCCCATGCCCTGGCCATCGGCCTGGGTGTAATCGGCCCACTCCTCGCTGGCCGCGCGGACCTTATCGGGCAGTGGCGCCGACTCGGCCGCCCCTGCCCCCACACAGGCCCCTAAACACAGCAACAGCAGTAGTGCGCGGCTTACGCCCATGCCTGGCTCCTTCAGGTGAAACTCCACACCAATCCTTGCATTGCCAGCCAGGCGAAAACCCCGGCCAATACATCATCGAGCATGATTCCGACACCTCCGTGCACATGCCGGTCGATCCAGCGGATCGGCCATGGCTTGAGGATATCGAAGAAACGGAACACCAGAAAACCCGTCAGCAACCAATACCAACCTTCCGGTACCAGCCACAAGGTGATCCACATGCCGACCATTTCGTCCCAGACGATGCCTTCATGATCGTGCACCCGCAGGTCGTCCGCCACTTTGCCACACAGCCAGAAGCCAAACAGCATGGTGATGCCGAGCATCAACCAGTAGCCCCAGTCCGGCAACATCTGCCACAACGGTATGAAGGGTAGCGCAACCAGCGAGCCCCAGGTGCCCGGTGCTTTCGGCAAAGTGCCCGAACCGAAGCCAAATGCCAGGAAATGCCAAGGATTGCGCCAGACCGAAGGCGGAACGAACTCTGCCGGGACCTGGTTGGGATGATCTGTCACGGTGTCTCCCGAAAATGTTGATAGCCCCGTATTTGCGGGGTGATGTCGTGCCCGCCGCTGTCGATCAGCGTGACGCCCTGCCCGGCCAGCACGCTGCCGATCACGTGGATCGGCCAGCCTTCGGCCTGCAACGCCGACAATCGGCTCGGTGGCACGGCGAACAACAGCACGTAATCGTCACCGCCGCTCAGGGCGGCCTGCGTGGCCTCCGTACGACCAAAAAACGTCACCAGAGCGTTGGACAGCGGCAGTCGGTCACGTTCAACCTGTAATGCCACCCCGGACGCCAAGGCGATATGCCCGCAATCAGCCAGCAGGCCATCGGAAATGTCCATCGCCGCGCTGGCCTTGCCCCGCAACGCCAGGCCCAAGGCGACTTGGGGTCGTGGCGACCAATAATGAGCCAGCAGCGGTTCGGCAAGCGCAGGTTCGGCGCGACGCTGGCCGAGCACCAACGGCAAGGCACCGGCGGCATTGCCCAGCTCGCCGCCGACACACAGCAGGTCGCCGGGTTGCGCGCCGCTGCGGGTCAGGGCCTGGCCGGACGGCACATGGCCGAACACGGTCAGGGTCAGGGTCAGCGACCCACGGGTGGTGTCCCCTCCCACCAGCACCACGCCACAGGCCTGGGCCATCTGGTTCAAACCGCAGGCATAGGCTTGCAGCCAATCGGCGGTCACCGTCGGCAAGGTCAGGGCAAGGGTAAAGGCCAAAGGCTTGGCGCCCATGGCGGCCAGGTCGCTGACCGCCACGGCCAGCGAGCGCTGGCCGAGCAGGAACGGGTCGCACGGGTCCGGAAAATGTACACCGGCCACGAGCGTGTCGGTGGAGACCGCCAACTGCTCCCCGGGAGGAACGGCCAGCAGGGCACAGTCGTCGCCGATCCCCAGTGCAACGCCCTCGCCGCCCTGCGCGCACGGCGCGGCGGCGAAGTAATTACGGATCAGCTCGAACTCACCCATGCGGATATCAAGCGCTGACTAGCGCTTGAACGCCTTCACTTCAGCTTCACGCAAACGTGGGGCCAGCTTGTCGAGCACGCCGTTGACGAACTTGTGGCCATCGGTGGAACCAAAGACTTTTGCCAGTTCGATCCCTTCGTTGATCACCACACGGTACGGGACGTCGACGCGCTGCATCAGTTCCCAGGTGGACAGGCGCAACACCGCCAGTTCAACCGGGTCCAGCTCTTCGATGGTCAGGTCCAGGCAAGGGGCCAGGGCGATGTCGATCTCGGTCTTGTGGGCCGGCACGCCGTGGAGGATCTCGCGGAAATAAGCCCCGTCGACATCACTGAAATCGTTATCGACCCGAAACTGCGCTTCGATCTCGTTCAGCGATTGCTTGGCCATGTGCCATTGATACAGCGCCTGGGTCGCGAGCTGACGGGCTTCGCGACGCTTGACGCTTTTCGATGGCTTGCCGGCGTCTGCAGGCTTTGGATCGCGCGGGTTGAAACGATCGCTTTCGTCGCTAATCACTTGGCCTCCAACTGCGCCAGCAGGCTGACCATTTCCAGGGCGGACAGGGCAGCTTCGGCGCCTTTGTTACCGGCCTTGGTGCCGGAACGTTCGATGGCTTGCTCGATGGAATCAACGGTCAGCACGCCGAAAGCGACCGGCACGCCGAACTCCATGGACACCTGGGCCAGGCCCTTGGTGCATTCGCCAGCCACGTATTCGAAGTGCGGAGTACCGCCACGAATGACCGCGCCCAGGGCGATGATCGCCGCATATTCGCCCTTTTGAGCGACTTTCTGCGCAACCAGCGGAATTTCGAAGGCGCCAGGGGCGCGGATGATGGTGATGTCGCTTTCGCTCACGCCATGGCGAACCAGGGCATCGACCGCACCGCCAACCAGGCTCTCGACCACGAAACTGTTGAAACGGCCCACTACCAGAGCGTAGCGGCCTTTGGGGGCGATGAAGGTACCTTCGATGGTCTTCAGGGTCATTCGTCAGATCTCTTAAAGAGCCAGAGCGCGTTCTATACGCGCCCCTTCAGTGATATTAGCCACGAATACAGAGCTGTGGATCCCGCTATCTCGTTCACTTGCACATCTTCTGTGGCGAGGGGATTCATCCCCGCTGGACTGCGTAGCAGTCCCAAAAAAGAGGGGCCGCTGCGCAGCCCAGCGGGGATAAATCCCCTCGCCACAAATAGATCTAACAAGCCTCAAGTGAACAATAATGCCGGAATCCGCGGGCCATTATTCGGAGGGCACGTATTCTACAACTTCCAGATCGAAACCGGATATCGCATTAAATTTCATCGGTGCGCTCATCAGGCGCATTTTGCGCACGCCCAGGTCACGCAGGATCTGCGAACCGGCACCGACGATGCTGTAGGTGGTCGGTTTTTTTACCGCTGCCTGGTCGGCGGTTTCGCGGATGTGCGCCAGCAGCACGTCGCCATCGAGCGGGTGGCCGAGCAGCAACACCACGCCGCTGCCGGCCTCGGCCACAGCGGCCATGGCGGCCCGCAGGCTCCAGCGGCCGGGTTGCTTGACCATCAGCAGGTCGCGCAGCGGGTCCATGTTGTGCACGCGCACCAGGGTCGGTTCGTCGGCGCACACGGTGCCCAGGGTCAGCGCCATGTGCACGTCGCCTTCCACCGAGTCGCGGTAGGTCACCAGGTTGAACTGGCCCAGTTCGCTGTCCAGCGGCTGTTCGGCAATCCGCTGAACGGTACGTTCGTGGATCATCCGGTAGTGAATCAGGTCGGCAATGGTGCCGATCTTGATGTTGTGTTCGGCGGCGAAGTTTTCCAGTTCTGCGCGACGGGACATGGTGCCGTCGTCGTTCATCACTTCACAGATCACGCCGCTGGGTTCGAAACCGGCCATGCGCGCCAGGTCGCAGGCCGCTTCGGTGTGACCGGCGCGGGCCAGGGTGCCGCCGGCCTGGGCCATCAGCGGGAAGATATGGCCGGGGCTGACAATGTCTTCGGCCTTGGCGTCTTTCGCCGCGGCGGCTTGCACGGTGCGCGCGCGGTCAGCGGCGGAGATACCGGTGGTCACGCCCTCGGCAGCCTCGATGGACACGGTGAACTTGGTGCCGAAACCGGAGCCGTTGCGCGGAGCCATCAGCGGCAACTTCAGCAGCTCGCAGCGCTCGCGGGTCATCGGCATGCAGATCAGCCCACGGGCGTGCTTGGCCATGAAGTTGATGTGTTCGGCCTTGCAGCACTCGGCGGCCATGATCAGGTCGCCTTCGTTCTCGCGGTCTTCGTCATCCATGAGGATGACCATCTTGCCTTGGCGGATGTCTTCGACCAGTTCTTCGATGCTATTGAGCGCCACGCGGCACCCCCTTGGGTCAGGATTTGAGGTAGCCGTTGGCGGCCAGAAAACTTTCAGTGATGTTACCCGGCTTTTGTGGGGAGCCAGACTCTGCGGCCTTGTCGCCCAAAAGCAGGCGCTCCAGGTAACGGGCCAGCAAGTCGACTTCCAGGTTGACCCGGCGACCAGGCCGGTACGAAGCCATGATGGTTTCGCTCAACGTGTGGGGAATGATCGTCAGCAGGAATTCGGCGCCATCCACCGCGTTGACCGTCAGACTGGTGCCATCGACGGTGATCGAGCCTTTATGGGCGATGTACTTGGCCAGTTCCTTCGGAGCGCGGATGCGAAACTCCACGGCCCGGGCGTTATCCGTGCGCGAAACCACTTCACCGACGCCGTCCACATGTCCACTGACCAGGTGCCCGCCCAGGCGAGTAGTGGGGGTCAGGGCTTTTTCCAGGTTGACCGGGCTGCCGCTCTTGAGGTCGTTCATGGCCGTGCAGTCGAGGGTTTCGCGGCTGACGTCCGCCAGGAAGCCGTTGCCCGGCAGTTCAACGGCGGTCAGGCAGACGCCGTTTACCGCGATGCTGTCGCCCAACTTGACGTCGCTCAGGTCGAGCTTGCCGGTTTCGACGTAGACCCGTACATCGCCGCCCTTAGGGGTGAGTGCACGGATGCTGCCGATGGATTCGATGATGCCGGTAAACATGGAGTCCTCCTCGAGAACAGGCCGTCGCGTGAGCGAAAGCCGGGAATTATACGCTGGCCGGTGGAACGGGAACGGCGATGACTCGCCAGTCATCGCCCACGGCGCGGATTTCAGTGATTTTCAGCGCTGGGGCGTCTTTCATCTGCGCCAGCGGCCAATCCAGCAGCGGTCGCGCCGTAGATCCGAGAAACTTGCCGGCGATGAAAATCTGGAACTCGTCCACCAGACCCTGCCGGGCAAATGCCCCCGCCAGGCGCGGACCGGCCTCCACCAGCACCTCGTTGACGCCCCGCCCCGCCAGCTCCACCAGCAGCCGATGCAGATCGACCTGGCCGTCATCGCCCGCCACGATCATGCATTCGGGACCGTTGGCGTATTGTTCCTCTACCGCCATGCAGGTAGCGACCAGCGCCGGGCCGGCCTTGAAAAACGCCGCATCCAGCGGCACCCGCAGGCGCCCGTCCACCAGCACCCGCAGCGGCGGACGGCTCATGACCAACGCGGTCTGCTCGGCATCGAGTCCCAGCTCATCGGCGCGCACGGTCAGCCGGGCGTTATCCGCCAGCACCGTGTCAGCGCCGGTCAGCACCACGCTGGCCTGGGCCCGCAGGCGTTGCACCGCCGAGCGTGCGGCCGGGCCGGTGATCCATTGGCTTTCGCCACTTTCCATGGCGGTGCGACCATCCAGGCTCATGGCGAGCTTGACCCGCACGAACGGCAGGCCGTGCTCCATGCGTTTGAGGAAGCCCTGATTGAGCTGGCGCGCCTCGCCTTCCAATACGCCGCTTTCAGTGGCAATACCAGCCTGGGCCAGCCGTTGCAGCCCCCGACCGGCGACTTCCGGGTTCGGGTCCTGCATCGCCGCCACCACCCGCGCCACGCCGGCGTTGACCAACGCATCGGCACACGGCGGGGTACGCCCGTGATGGCTGCAAGGTTCGAGGGTCACGTAGGCCGTGGCACCCCGGGCGCTGTCGCCGGCGGCGCGCAGGGCATGGACTTCGGCATGGGGCTCGCCAGTGCGGATGTGCCAGCCTTCGCCGACAATCTGCCCGTCACGCACGATCACGCAGCCGACCCGGGGGTTGGGGTGGGTGGTGTAGTGACCGCGCCGCGCCAACTCCAGGGCGCGGGCCATGTAGTGGGCGTCGAGGACGGCCTGCTGCGCCGAGACGGTCATTGTTTCACCGGTTCGCGGGCCAGGCGGTCGATTTCTTCGCGGAACTCGTTCAGGTCCTGGAAGCGCCGGTACACCGAGGCGAAACGGATGTAGGCGACTTCATCGAGCTTCTGCAGCTCGGCCATCACCAGCTCACCGACCACCAAGGATTTGACCTCGCGCTCGCCGGTCGCCCGCAGCTTGTGCTTGATGTGCACCAGCGCCGCTTCCAGGCGCTCGACGCTCACCGGGCGTTTTTCCAAGGCGCGCTGCATGCCGGCGCGCAGTTTTTCTTCGTCGAACGGCTGGCGGCTGCCGTCGGTTTTGATCAGGCGCGGCAACACCAGTTCAGCGGTCTCGAACGTCGTGAAACGTTCGCCGCAAGCCAGGCATTCGCGGCGGCGGCGGACTTGTTCGCCCTCGGCGACCAGTCGCGAGTCGATGACCTTGGTGTCGTTGGCACCGCAGAAGGGACAGTGCATGGTGGCAGGCAACAAAAAAAGGGAGGGCCATGGTAGCGCATCCCACTGGCAAGACAAGCCATAGGGTTTACGGTATACAGACGGGCTTACCGTCAGATCCATGGAATTCACCTTGCTGGAGCCACACATGCCGCTACGATCGCTCGTTTTGCTCAGTTTTTTCAGCCTGCTGATGGCGTGCAGCAGCGATGCCCCCAAGCCCGCCGCTCCCGCCCCGGCCCCCGCGCCGAAACAGGCCCAGGAAAAGGCCCGGCAAGCCACCGAACTGGGGCCGCTGCCGGCGCATCAGCGCGAGTTGAGCGGCACCCTACAAGGCGTACCGGCCGGCGCTGAGGTGGAACTGGCGCTGTTGGTGATCGATGACAAGGACCGTCCACAGCAACTGCTGGCCAGCTCCAGCCTGATCGGCACCAACCAGGCCCTGCCCTTCCGCTTGCGCTTCAACCCGCAAGCCTTCCCGGTCGGCGCCCGCGTGGAACTGCGTGGCCGCGCCAGCCAGTCCGGCCAGTTGATCTTGCACTTGCCGGAGCAACGCATCAGCCAACCGACCACCCAGGCATTGGGCACCCTGCAATTCGTCAAAGCGCCATGAGTGCACCGCAGGACCTGCAACGCGCATTGGGTGAGTTGCTGGGCGACGCACGCCTGGTGGTTTGTCCGCTACCCGGCACCGACTTGAAGTTGTGGCTGATCGACGGCGACAACATGGACCGCGCCTTCAGCCCGGAAGAAACCCGGCGCATTCTCCACGAGCCGCCCTATTGGAGTTTCTGCTGGGCCAGCGGCCTGGCAATGGCCCGCCATCTGGCCGAACAGCCACAGTGGGTCGAAGGCAAGCGGGTACTGGATTTCGGCGCCGGCTCCGGCGTGGCGGGCATCGCGGCGGTCAAGGCCGGGGCGCTGGAAGTGGTGGCCTGCGACCTCGACCCACTGGCGATTGCCGCGTGCCAGGCCAATGCCGCGCTCAATGGCGTGGAGCTGGGTTATTCGACGGACTTTTTTGCCGAGGCTGATCGTTTCGACCTGATCCTGGTCGCCGATGTGCTCTACGATCGGGCCAACCTGCCGCTGCTCGACCAGTTTCTCAGCCGTGGTCGCGAGGCGTTGGTGGCCGATTCCCGGGTGCGGGATTTCCAGCATCCGCTGTACCGGCGCATCGAAATGCTTGAAGCCATGACGTTGCCGGACTTGGCTGAGCCGGAGGAGTTTCGGCATGTAAGCCTGTACCACGCGCGGCGTTAGCCTCAAGAGCATCGCGAGCAAGCTCGCTCCCACAGGGTTTCATGGTGTTCCCATATTTTGCGCAGGACACCGCCCTCTGTGGGAGCGAGCTTGCTCGCGATGAGGCCTTTTCAATCAATACACCTCTCACGGCCTCCCGGCTTTCAGCCACCCCCACCAAGCCGTATAGTTGCCCCATTCAAGCGCTCTACGAGATTGCCCATGACTCAGGAAACGCCCTACATCTTCGACGCCACCACCGCTGATTTCGACCAGTCGGTGATCGCCAACTCTTTCCACAAACCGGTGCTGGTGGATTTCTGGGCCGAATGGTGTGCGCCGTGCAAGGCACTGATGCCAATGCTGCAAACCATTGCCGAGAGCTATCAGGGTGAATTGCTGCTGGCCAAGGTCAACTGCGACATCGAGCAAGACATTGTCGCCCGCTTCGGCATTCGCAGCCTGCCGACGGTGGTGTTGTTCAAGGACGGCCAGCCCGTTGACGGCTTTGCCGGTGCCCAGCCGGAATCGGCGGTGCGGGCGATGCTCGAGCCCCATGTGCAGATGCCGCCACCGGCTGCGGCCGATCCGTTCGAACAGGCCCAGGCGCTGTTCGACGACGGTCGTTTCGCCGACGCCGAAGCCGTGCTCACGGTATTGCTGGGTGAAGACAACACCAACGCCAAGGCCCTGATCCTGTATGCCCGCTGCCTGACCGAGCGCGGCGAGCTGGATGAAGCGCAGACCGTGCTCGACGCAGTGAAAAGCGACGAACACAAGGCCGCCCTCGCCGGCGCCAAGGCGCAGATCCAGTTCCTCGGTCTGGCCAAGCACCTGCCGGACGCCGCCGACCTCAAGGCGCGCTTGGCAAAAGACCCGCAAGACGATGAAGCGGTGTACCAATTGGCGATCCAGCAACTGGCGCGCCAGCAGTACGAAGCGGCCCTCGACGCGCTGCTCAAGCTGTTCGTGCGTAACCGCAGCTACAGCGAAGGCCTGCCCCACAAGACCTTGTTGCAGGTTTTCGAACTGCTGGGCAACGACCATCCGCTGGTGACAACCTACCGTCGCAAGCTGTTCGCGGCGTTGTATTGATTCCCCTGTAGGAGCTGCCGAAGGCTACGATCTTTTGATCTTTCGCTTGAGATTCAAGCGTCAGGGTAAAGATCGCAGCCTCGCTTCGCTCGACAGCTCCTACGCGGTTTCGTGCCAGCTATAGAGCGGTGTGTCGCCGCCACTGATGACTTTTACATCCGGGCTATGACGCAAGCGCACCAACAGGCGCTTGCCCGCCGAGGCGCTGCCGGTCAGGCCTTCGAGCTGTTCCAGCAAGTCTGGGCCGCTCAGTTGCCCGGCCTTGCGCAGCAGTTCCTTGGCGATCTGCCATTGGGCATCGTCCGGGTTAACCGGTTTGGCCGCCGGTGCCGTCGTGCCTTCGGATTTGGCCACTTGCAGCTGCGCGCCGAGCTGCGCCCAGTCGCCCTCATCCATTTCGATCGTCAAGTCCACCGGCCATTCGCCGACGGTTCCGCGTATCCGCAACATCACCGTGCTCCTGAATATTTCATGTACCCATGCTCCCATGGCCCTTGCGCGACGCCAAGCAGACGGTCAAACTCTCCGCACTTTCGTTATAAGATTACATAACTTTTTCGGAGACTCGTCATGCGTCGTCTGCTTCTCGCTTTGCCGTTCGCCCTGCTGCCATTGGTTGTCGCTCAAGCGGCGGTCGAACACGATCATGACCATGAGCACAGCAGCCTTGGGGCCCACGAACACGGTGTCGCCCGCCTCAACGCCTCACTAGACGGCGAGATCCTGGAGTTGGAACTGGAAAGTCCGGCGATGAACCTCGTGGGCTTCGAACACGCCGCTACCAGTGACGCCGACAAAGCCAAGGTGGCCGCTGTCCGGGCGAAGTTGGAGAAGCCAGCGGCGCTGATCAATCTGGCCGATGCCAAGTGCACCCTGGAGCAGCAGGAACTGGAAAGCCCGCTGTTCGGCGACGAACCGGACCACGAAGAGCATGCCGATGATGATGGCGACGAGCACCACGAACACAGCGAAATCCACGCCCACTACCAATTCCGTTGCGTCGCGCCTGGCTCCTTGACCCATCTGGACCTGGCGCCACTGTTCAAGATCTTCCCGGCCACCCAGAAAATCCTGGTGCAACTGATCGGCCCGAGCGGCCAGCAGGGCGGGGAAGTGACGGCCAAGGCGCCAACCCTGAAATTCTGATTCACCGCAAAACCCATGTAGGGGCGAGCCTGGTGGGAGCAAAGCTTGCTCGCGATAGCGGTCCTACAGTCAACATCCAAGTTGAATGTGATGGCCTCATCGCGAGCAAGCTCAGCTCCCACAGGTCCCCCGCAGGTTCCACTTTGAAGCGCAAACATGACCCAAGCACTCATCGAACTCTCCGACCTCGGCTTCAGTTGGCCCGGACATCCGCCTTTGCTGGATATCCCGGCGTTTCGCCTGGAAGCGGGTGAAACCTTGTTCCTCAAGGGCCCGAGCGGCAGCGGCAAGACCACACTGCTGGGGCTGCTGGGCGGGGTGCAAACGGCGGATCGCGGCAGCATTCGCCTGCTCGGCCAAGAACTCAGCGAACTGGGCGCCGGCCGCCGCGACCGCTTTCGCGTGGACCATACCGGCTACATCTTTCAGCAGTTCAACCTGCTGCCGTTTCTCTCGGTACGCGAGAACGTCGAACTGCCCTGCCACTTTTCCAAACTGCGTGCGCAGCGGGCCACCCAGCGCCATGGCAGTGTCGACCAAGCCGCCGCCACGCTGCTGGCCCACCTGGGCTTGACCGATCCGAACCTGTTGGAGCGTCGCGCCGACTCGCTGTCCATCGGCCAGCAACAACGGGTCGCCGCCGCCCGGGCATTGATCGGCCAACCGGAACTGGTGATCGCCGACGAACCAACTTCGGCCCTGGATTACGACGCCCGGGAAAACTTCCTGCGGCTGTTGTTCGCTGAATGCCGCGAGGCCGGGTCGAGCCTGTTGTTCGTCAGCCACGACCAGAGCCTGGCGCCGCTGTTCGACCGCCACCTCTCGCTGGCCGATCTCAATCGCGCCGCCACGCCACTCGAGGTCTGAGATGTATTTGTTCCGTCTAGCCATGGCCAGCCTGGCGAACCGCCGCTTCACCGCGATCCTCACCGCATTCGCCATCGCCCTGTCGGTGTGCCTGCTGCTGGCGGTGGAACGGGTGCGCACCGAGGCGCGGGCGAGTTTCGCCAGCACCATCAGCGGCACCGACCTGATCGTCGGCGCCCGCTCCGGTTCGGTGAACCTGCTGCTGTATTCGGTGTTTCGCATCGGCAACGCCACCAACAACATCCGCTGGGACAGCTTCGAGCAGTTCGCCAATAACCCGAAAGTGAAGTGGGCGATCCCCATGTCCCTTGGCGATTCCCACCGCGGTTATCGGGTGATGGGCACCACCGAGGCCTACTTCGAGCACTACCAGTACGGCCGCCAGCAACACCTGGAACTGGCCGATGGCCGGGCGTTCGCCACCGATCCGTTCGAAGTGGTGCTCGGTGCCGAAGTCGCCGAGGCGCTGCACTACAAGTTGGGAGACAAACTGGTGCTGGCCCACGGCGTGGCGGCGATCAGCCTGGTCAAGCATGACGACAAGCCCTTCACCGTGGTCGGGATCCTCAAGCGCACCGGCACGCCGGTGGACCGCACGCTGCACATCAGCCTCGGCGGCATGGAGGCGATCCACATTGACTGGAAAAACGGCGTGCCAGCCCAGGGCAATGGGCGCATCAGTGCCGACCAGGCCCGCAACATGGACCTCACGCCCCAGGCGATCACCGCGTTCATGCTCGGCCTCAACAGCAAGATTTCGACCTTTGCCTTGCAACGCGAGATCAATGAGTTTCGTGGTGAGCCGCTGCTGGCGATCTTGCCGGGCGTAGCGCTACAGGAACTGTGGAGTTTAATGGGCACAGCGGAAAAAGCCCTGTTCGTGATTTCGCTGTTCGTGGTCCTGACCGGGTTGATCGGCATGCTCACGGCGATTCTCACCAGCCTCAACGAGCGTCGCCGGGAAATGGCGATCCTGCGTTCGGTGGGCGCGCGGCCGTGGCATATTGCGACGCTGCTGGTGCTCGAAGCCTTTGCCCTGGCGCTGGCCGGGGTCACCGCCGGGCTGGCGTTGCTGTACATCGGCATCGCCGCCGCCCAGGGTTACGTGCAGTCGGCCTACGGTTTGTACTTGCCGCTGGGCTGGCCGAGCGAATATGAATGGACGCTGCTGGCTGGCATCCTGGTCGCCGCCCTGCTGATGGGCAGCGTGCCGGCCTGGCGCGCCTATCGCCAATCGTTGGCCGACGGCCTGTCGATCCGTCTATGAGGACTTTGAAGATGCCCCGCGCCCTGCTCGCGCTGTTGATGATGGTCGCCCTGCCGCTGTGGGCGGCCGAGCCGAGGGACCTGGCCTGGTCGGAAATGATCCCGCCGGATGCACCGCCGGAAGTGCCGAACATGACGCCGCTGCACGACTTGTCGAAGATGAGCGACGCCCTGGCCGCCGAGTCCGCGCCGGCGGCCAAGCAGGACTTGCCCAATGCACCAGTGGTCAAGGAACTCGACGGCCAGAAGATTCGTTTGCCGGGCTACATCGTGCCGCTGGAAGTCAGCGAGGAAGGCCGCACCACCGACTTCTTGCTGGTGCCGTATTTCGGCGCCTGCATCCACGTGCCGCCACCGCCGTCGAACCAGATCGTGCATGTGAAAAGCGAAGTGGGGGTCAAGCTCGACGAGCTGTACCAACCGTATTGGGTCGAAGGACCGATGCAGGTCAAGCCGTCTACCAGTGAGCTGGCCGACGCCGGGTATCAGATGGAGGCCGAGAAGATTTATGTGTATGAGCTGCCGGAGTGAAGCTGGTGGCGATGTGTTGTTGGTGGGATAGCTATCGCGAGCAAGCTCGCTCCCACAAAGGAGCCGCGTCGGGCGCAAGACTTGTGTTCACAACAGATATCCTGTGGGAGCGAGCTTGCTCGCGATGGGGCCCTCAAGTGTTCTCATCAACGCTTTTATTGAGCTGAGTCAATTAAACACCCCCTGACTCATTGAGCTGTGTCAAAAGACCGGGCTAGACGGCTTCGTACCATAGGACATCACATTTCGATGCCCTCTGGAGCCCCCATGCACAAGTCCTTGCTCAGCGCTTCCCTCGTTGCCCTCGCCCTCGCTGCCCCGCTCGCCCAGGCCCATACGGCCGGCGACATCATCGTTCGCGCCGGTGCCATCACCGTCAACCCGGAAGCCGACAGTTCCAGCGTCAAGGTCGACCGTGGCCCGCTGGCCGGCGCCGACCTGGGTGGCAAGGCGACCATGAGCAGCGACACGCAACTGGGCCTGAACTTCGCTTACATGCTGACCAACAATTGGGGTATCGAACTGCTGGCGGCCTCGCCGTTCGAGCACGACGTGAAAATCAAAGGCACCGCCCTCGGCGCGGCCAATGGCAAGCTCGGCAGCCTCAAGCACCTGCCGCCGACCCTGAGCCTGGTCTACTACCCCCTCGATGCCAAATCGGCGTTCCAGCCTTATGTCGGCGCCGGCATCAACTACACCTGGATCTACGACGAACACGTCGGCAGCGAAGCCAGCGCCAATGGCTTCAGTAACTTCCGGGCGAAAAACAGCTGGGGCATGGCCTGGCAAGTCGGTGCCGACTACATGCTGACCGACAACATCATGATCAACGGCCAGATCCGCTACATCGACATCGACACCACCGCCTATGTGGACAATAACGCCGTGGCGGGCGGTACCCGGGCCAAGGTGAATGTCGATGTGGATCCGTTCATCTACATGGTGGGGTTGGGTTACAAGTTCTAAGCCGAACTTAAAAGCACGAACATCCCTGTGGGAGCGAGCTTGCTCGCGATGACGGCGGATCAGCCAGCAGTGATGTTGGCTGACCTACCGCTATCGCGAGCAAGCTCGCTCCCACAGGTTTGTGGCGACTGAAAACTCAGCGTCCCAACAAGCGCGCCAGCCCCACGCTCATCGGTGTTTGCTGTGGAAAACTGAAGCGTTGCAACAACCGATGGTTGTCGGCTCGGGAATGGCGGATGTCGCCGGAGCGCGCCGGGCCGTAGCTGATCGGCGGCAGGTCGCCTACCACGGCGGCCAGGGCCTCGAGCATCTGCTTGAGGGTCGTGGCCTGGTTCCAACCGACGTTCACCGCGCCCACTTCCACCTCGGGCTTCTCGATGGCCTGCACCAGCAAGTCCACCAAATCTTCGACATAAACAAAGTCCCGGGTCTGCTCGCCGTCGCCGAATACGGTGATCGGCAGGCCTTTCTGCGCCCGTTCGCTGAAGATGCTGATGACCCCGGAATATGGCGAGGACGGATCCTGGCGCGGGCCGTAGATGTTGAAAAAACGGAACACCACCGGCTCCAGGTCATGCTGGCGGCGATAGAAATCGAAGTAGAACTCGCTGGCCAGCTTGTCCGAAGCATAGGGCGTGAGCGGGGCCTTGGGGGTTTCTTCGTCGATGGACTGACCTTCGCCGTTGTTGCCGTAGACCGCCGCGCTGGAGGCGAACAGTACCCGTTTCACCCCGCTCTGGCGCATGGCTTCGCAGACATTCAGGGTGCCGATGAAATTGCTCTGGTGGGTGCGCACGGGGTCGTCCACCGAGGCTTGCACCGAAGCCACCGCCGCCAGGTGCGCCACAGCGCTGCAACCAGCCACGGCCCGGGCCACCAGGGCGGCATCGGCGACGTCGCCTTCGATCAGTTCGACCGCCGGGTTGTCCAGGGGCAGGTTGCTGCGCTTGCCGGTGGACAAGTCATCGAGGATGCGCACCGCATGCCCCTTGGCGAGCAAGGCGTCGGTCAGGTGCGAACCAATGAAACCCGCGCCGCCGGTGATTAAAACAGGGCCTTCAGCCATGGCGATAAAACCTATCCAGTAAGCCCGGGAGTGCTGCGCGCCAGGCGCGGGGCTTGATCCCGAAAGTGTGCAGAATTTTCTTGCAAGCCAGCACCGCGTGCTGCGGCTCTTCCGCGGCGTCCGGCCGTGCGGCGTGGGCCTGGGGCGTGGGCGACTCGATGGCCAGCGGATGCAAGGCGCGGGCTTCGGTGAGGATCGCCTGACCCAGCGCCAGCGGCGTGGTCGCCTCATGCCCGGCGTAATGATAGGTGCCCCACAGCGGCGCCGCGCAATCGAGTTGCTTGAGCACCGAGATGATCACCCGCGCGGCATCGTCCACGGGCGTCGGATTACCCCGGCGGTCGTCGGCCAGCAACAGCTCTTCGGGCTGCTCGGCCCGAGCCAGGAAGCGGCCGAGGATGCCATCGGCGCTGTCGTCCAGCAGCCAGCCGAAACGCAACAGCACATGTTGCGGGCAGGTGGCGCGCACGCTTTGTTCGATCCGCCACAGCGCCTGGCCACGCACACCCAAGGGCACGGGTTCGTCCTTCTCGCTGTAGGCCGTGGCACGGGAACCGTCGAATACCCGATAGCTGGACGGTTGCAGCAAGACGATGTTGTGATGCTGGCACAGCCCGGCCAGGCGCTCGACGGCACGCTCCTGGCTGGCCAGGCGCTGCTCGCTGACAGCCTCGGCCTGGAACCAGTCGAAGTAGTACGCCAGGTTGATCAAGGCGTCCGGACGGGTGTCGTCGAGCAGTTGCGTCAGGCTCGCGGCATCCCAGCCGTCTTCGGGCGGGCGGGGGGCAAGAAAACCGATGTCTTCTTCTGCACCGAGGCGAATCAGCGCCTGCCCAAGGGCATTTCCGCCGCCCAGTAACATAAGGCGCATTCGCATAAAGTCAGCAGGCCCAGTTTATTGGCACAAGAATTTGGTCGATAACGCCCGCAGGCGTTGTCGGAATCGTTGCATTTTGCGGGTTTAGTGCGCAACCGTCATCCGTAAAGTGCAGATCCAGCATTTGTGTGCGCCTTGAGGCCGCTATCGCGGGCAAGCTCGCTCCCACAGGGGATCTCCAGTGTGCATGCGCTCTCTGTGGGAGCGAGCTTGCTCGCGATGGGGCCCGAACAGGCAATAGAGATCCCGGACGGTACTTGCATCTTCCCCAAGTCACCCGCATAACTCCCCCATGAATCTGCCTCTCCCAGCCGACCACGCCATGGCAGGCTTTCACCCCGCCGTTCGCGCCTGGTTCAGCCAGACATTCCCGACGGTCACCGCCGCCCAGGCCCGGGCGTGGCCGCTGATCGGCCAGCGACGCTCGGTGCTGGTGGCGGCGCCCACCGGTTCGGGCAAGACCCTGACCGCGTTTCTCGCCGTGCTCGATGACCTGGTGCACCGCGGCCTGGAACAGGGCGGCCTGCCGGACCAGACCCTGGTGGTCTACGTCTCGCCGCTCAAGGCCCTGAGCAACGACATCCAGATCAACCTGCAGAATCCCCTGGCCGGCATCACCGAGCAGTTGCAAAAGATGGGCTTGCCGCCCTTGCCGATCACCACCGCCGTGCGCACTGGCGACACGCCGCAAAAAGACCGCTCGGCGATGCGCAAGACCGCGCCGCACATCCTGGTGACCACCCCCGAATCCCTCTACGTGCTGCTCGGTTCCGATTCCGGCCGGCAGATGCTCGCCAGCACCCGCACGGTGATCGTCGACGAAATCCACGCCATCGCCGCCAGCAAGCGCGGCAGCCACTTGGCCTTGAGCCTGGAGCGCCTGCAAGCCCTGTGCGCCGAACCGCTGATGCGCATCGGCCTGTCCGCCACGCAGAAGCCGATCGAAGCGGTGTCCCGCTTTCTCGTCGGCGAAGGACGCAGCTGTGAAATCGTCGACATCGGGCACGCTCGCCCTCGGGACTTGGACATCGAGGTGCCACCGGTGCCGTTGTCGGCGGTGATGGCCAATGACGTGTGGGAACTGGTCTACAACCGCCTCGCCGAGCTGGCCCGGGAACATCGCACCACCCTGGTGTTCGTCAACACGCGGCGCCTGGCCGAACGCCTCAGCCGCCATTTGAGCGAGCGCCTGGGCAAGGACGCCGTGGCCGCCCACCACGGCAGCCTGGCGAAAGAGTTTCGCCTCGACGCCGAACAACGCCTCAAACGCGGCGAACTGCAGGTGTTGATCGCCACCGCCTCCCTGGAGCTGGGCATTGATATCGGCGATGTCGACCTGGTCTGCCAGATTGCCTCACCCCGTTCGATCTCGGCATTCCTGCAAAGAGTTGGACGCTCCGGCCACCAGGTCGGCGGCACGCCCAAGGGACGTCTGTTCGCCACCACCCGCGACGACTTGATCGAATGCGCCGCCCTGCTCGACTGCGTACGCCGTGGCGAGCTGGACATTTTGCACATCCCCAAGGCGCCGCTGGATGTGCTGGCCCAACAGATCGTCGCCGAAGTCAGTTGCCAGGAATGGCCGGAACAAGCGCTGCTAGAAACCTTCCGTCGCGCCTCGCCCTACGCGGCGCTGGACGAAGGGCATTACCAGGCGCTGTTGCAGATGCTCGCCGAAGGCCTCAACGGTCGCCAGGGCGTGCGCAGCGCCTACCTGCACCGCGACGCCGTGACCCGGACCCTGCGTGGGCGTCGGGGCAGCAAACTGACAGCAGTGACCAGCGGCGGCACCATTCCGGACAACGCCGACTACAGCGTGCTGCTCGAACCCCAGGGCTTGAACATCGGCAGCGTCAACGAAGACTTCGCGGTGGAGAGCATTGCCGGCGATGTGTTCCAACTGGGCAATACGTCTTACCGCATCATCCGCGTCGAGACCGGCCGCGTGCGGGTAGAAGACGCCCAGGGCCAACCGCCGACCATCCCGTTCTGGCTCGGCGAAGCCCCGGGGCGCAGCGACGAATTGTCTTGGGCCGTGGCACGCCTGCAAGCCCAGCTCGATCAGCTGCTCGGCGCCACGCCGGGCAACCTGCAACCGGCCCTCGACTGGCTGACTGGCACCTTGCGCCTGAACCTCGCCAGCGCCGAACAACTGGTCGACTACCTGGCCCCGGCGCGCCAGGCCTTCGGCGCCCTGCCGTCCCAGGACACGCTGTTGATGGAGCGGTTTTTCGACGAGTCCGGCGGCACCCAACTGATCATCCATACGCCGTTCGGCAGCCGCATCAACCGCGCCTGGGGCCTGGCCTTGCGCAAGCGCTTCTGCCGCACCTTCAACTTCGAATTGCAGGCCGCCGCCAGCGAAGACGCCATCGTGCTCTCGCTGTCCACCAGCCACAGTTTCGAACTGGACGAGGTCTGGCGCTACCTCAACAGCCACAGCGCCGAACAGATCCTGGTCCAGGCGGTGCTGGATTCGCCGCTGTTCGGCGTGCGCTGGCGCTGGAACGCTGGCGTGGCCCTGGCCTTGCCGCGCTACACCGGCGGGCGCAAAGTCGCCCCGCAGATCCAGCGGATGAAAAGCGAAGACCTGATCGCCAGCGTGTTCCCGGACCAGATCGCCTGCCTGGAAAACCTGGCCGGCGAGCGGGAGATCCCCGATCACCCGCTGGTGGAACAGACCCTCGACGATTGCCTGCACGAAGCCATGGACAGCGAAGGTTGGCTGACGCTGTTGCGGCGCATGGAAGCGGGGGAGATTCACCTGATCAGCCGCGACCTGCCGGCGCCCTCGCCCCTGGCAGCGGAAATTCTCAGCGCCCGTCCCTACACCTTTCTCGACGACGCGCCGCTGGAAGAACGGCGGACCCAGGCGGTGATCAACCGGCGCTGGAGCGATCCACAGGCCACCGACGACCTTGGCGCGCTGGACGCCGAAGCCATCCAGTCGGTCCGGGATGAGGCCTGGCCGACGCCGGCCAATCTCGATGAGATGCACGAAGCCTTGATGAGCCTGGCCTGCATCGCCGACAGCGAAGCCTGCGCCCACGCATCGTGGCCGGATTGGTTGCAGGCCCTGGCCGCGAGTGGTCGCGCCAGCCATATGCAGATCAGCGCCGAGCGCGGTCTGTGGGTGCCGCTGGAACGCCTGACCTGTCTGCAAGCCCTTTATCCACAGGCTCCCTGGCAACCGGCGCTGGCCCCACTGGCCGGTTTCGATGAAGCCTGGGACAGCGACGAAGCGTTGGTGGAAATACTTCGGGCCCGGCTCAGTGCCTTTGGCCCGCTGCCATTGAAGGCCATCGCCTACCCGCTGGGGTTGTCGACGCCGCAGGTCACCCAGGCCCTGGCGCAACTCGAACAGCAAGGCTACGTGCTGCGTGGGCGCTTCACGCCGGGCACCGGGCAGGAGGAATGGTGCGAGCGGCATTTGCTGGCGCGGATCCATCGCTACACGGTCAAGCGCCTGCGCCGGGAAATCGAGCCGGTGATGTTGCAGGACTTCATGCGGTTCCTGTTCGACTGGCAGCACCTGTCGTCGTCGACCCAGGGCCGGGGCAATGCCGTGCTGCCGTCGATCCTCGGCCAGTTCGAGGGCTACCCGGCCGCCGCGTCAGCCTGGGACAGCGACCTGCTGCCCGGGCGGATCAAGGACTATTCGCCCAACTGGCTCGACGAGCTGTGCCGCAGCGGCAAGTGGGTATGGACGCGCCTGAGCGCGCGCCAGAAACCTTCCGCCAGCGCCCTGCGCAGTACGCCGGTGGTGCTGCTGCCGCGCAACCAGGTGGCGTTGTGGAGCAGTCTGGCCGGGCAAACGGCCGTGGATGAACTGTCACCCAAGACGAAAAAAGTCCATCAGGCCCTCAGCGAACACGGCGCACTGTTTTTCGACGAGCTGGCCCACGAAGCCCATCTGCTGCGTAGCGAACTGGAAATCGCCTTGCAGGAACTGGTGGGCGCCGGATTGGTGAATGCCGACAGCTTTGCCGGCTTGCGCGCGCTGATCACCCCGGCCAGCAAACGCCAGGCCCACAGCAGCCGACGCGGGCGCGGCGCGTTTGTCGGCGGGATGGACGACGCCGGGCGCTGGGCCTTGTTGCGCCGCAGCCAACCCGCCCCCGTGGAAGGCAATCGACCCACACCCACCGCGCCGGAAACCCTGGAACACATCGCCATGACCCTGCTGCGCCGTTACGGCGTGGTGTTCTGGCGTTTGCTGGAGCGGGAGGCGGATTGGTTGCCGAGTTGGCGCGAGCTATTGCGCACCTTTCATCGCCTGGAGGCGCGGGGCGAGATTCGCGGCGGGCGTTTTGTCAGCGGCCTGGCGGGCGAACAATTCGCCCTGCCCGAAGCCATCCCGCTGCTGCGCGAAACCCGCCGCCGCCCCACCGACGGCAGCCTGGTGGCAGTGTGCGGGGTCGACCCACTGAACCTGGCCGGCACCTTGCTGCCGGGGGCGAAAGTGCCGGCGCTGGCGAGTAATCGGCTGGTGTATCGGGATGGGGTGCCGGTGGCGGCGCAGATTGCCGGCAAGCAGCATCTGTGGGTGGAGTTGGATGCTCAAGGGATGGCTGAAGTTAAGAGCAAGCTCATTCAGAGAGGTTGAGGGTGTCTAGGCGGGCCTCATCGCGAGCAAGCTCGCTCCCACAGGGGTTGTTCATTCACCACAAACCTACTGTGGGAGCGAGCTTGCTCGCGATGAGGCCATAAGCCCCACCAAAAATCTCAGCAGTCATTGAGCTTGATCAGGCAGCTCATCCCCCGCCTTCGGCTCTTCACCCAACCGCCGCGGCATCACCACCTGCTGTGGATAAGTCTGCGCAAAGTGCACCGCCGGGTGGTTATCCACAAGCTTCTTCAACTGCTGGTTGAACGCTCGGCTCACCGCATACTGCCCACCCGACACGGTGCGGAACTGCGCCGTGAGCACCACGCCATTGAGGTCCATCTTGTCCACGCCGAACACATCCAGCGGCCCTTGCAGGTTGAACTTGAGGAACGGGTCTTCGGCGATCGAACGCCCGGCTTCGCGAATCAACTCGATGGCCTCGTCCACGTCGGTGTCGTAGGTGAACTGTACGGAGAAGAATGCAAAGGCGAATTGCCGGGACTGGTTGGTCACGGCCTTGATCTGGCCGAACGGCACCGAGTGCACGAACCCCTTGCCGTCGCGCAGGCGCAGGGTGCGGATGGTCAGGCCTTCGACGGTACCGGCGTGGCCCGAGCTGAGCACCACCCAATCGCCGATGGACAGCGTGTCTTCGATGATGATGAACAGCCCGGTGATCACGTCCTGCACCAGTTGCTGCGAGCCGAAACCGATCGCCAGCCCCACCACCCCGGCACCGGCCAGCAACGGCGCGACGTTGATACCCAGGTTGGCCATGGTGGTGATGGCGCAGATCACCACCAGGATGATTTTCGCCGCGTTACGCAACAGCGGCAGGATGGTCTTGACCCGGGTGCTGGGCTGGCGGGCCCCGCGCTTGTTCAGCGGCGGCTTCAAGGCTTCCTGGATCGCCGTGTCGAGCACCACCCACGTGAGCCAGGTCACCAGGAAGATCAGGCCGATGCGGCTCAAGGAATCGCTGATCGCCCGGCCTATGGCATTGCGCGAGGCGAACTCGAACAGGGAAATGCCCCAAATCCGTCCGAGGACTTCAATGAATACCACCGCCATGACGATCCGCAACAAGGCGTGCAACAAGCTCAACAGCCGCCCCTTGTAGGCGCTGTTGCGCTGGATGGCCTCGGCCTTGGGCGACTTGAAGACATGTTGGAACACCGTGCTGAGGAACACCGTGGCGATCAGCAGGATGGTGGTGAACAGCGCACAGCGCAGGGCTTTCTGGTTGTCCTCGCCGACACCGATCAGGCTCACCGCCGACACCAGCACCATCAGCAGGATCGGCCAGTACCAGAGCCCGGAAAAGATCCGCAGCGACTCCTGCAAGGCCGGCTGTTTCAAGCGCTGGGCCAGTGGGCGGTTGCGGATCAGGTGCGCCACCGGGCGGCGCATGTGGATCACCAGCCAGCCAAAGATCATCGATGCCGACAACCCGGTGAACACCGCGATGCTGCTGGTGATGTTGCCGCCCAGTTGCCGGGCGATCTGCGGGCTGGTGAGGGCATCGCTGAGGGCGGCGAGAAAGCCGATCATGAACAACGGTCGGGGGCTGAAGCGCCGAATCATCGCCACCGCCCGGCGTTTGTGGCCGGCGTTGAACATCACGATCACGCACAGCAACACCGAGGTGGAAAAAATGCCGCTGCTGGTGGCGTAGGCGAAGCACAGCGCCAGGGCGCGACCGACCGAGACTTGCAGAAAGTGACTGACGTAGAGGGTCAGCGGCAGGCAGGCCACCGCCGGCAAGGTATAGGGCAGCAGATAACCGAGCAGGTCGTGTACGCGCTGGCGGGTACGCAACCAACGACGCCGACCGAGACGTCGCACCAGCAATCGCGCACCGGCCCATAGCAGCGCAAACGCTCCCAGCCACACGCCGGAGAGCAACAGGAAATCCCCTGCCACACGCCAGGACGAACGGGACGTCTGGTCTACCAGCCGGTCCACCTCATCCGCCGCCCGGTCCGCCCGCAGGCGCCAGGCATCCACCAGGCTCTGGTTGAGCTCGAGTTTGTCCTGGACGTCGTCGATGCTCGAACTGATGGCCCCCAATAAACCGCCCTGCACCAGCGGCGCGGGCTCGGCGGGTGGTTCATCGGGCTTGGCGGTGCCAGGGACGGCGGCGGTCCCGTAGGCGCTGGTGCCGGACAGGGCCAGCAGGAACAGCAGCAATACAGTGCTCAATCGAGACAAAACGCGAGGCTCCTTCACACGGGATCGGTAAGGAACTGATCAATAACGGGCCGGCAAGTTCGCTCGAAGGGTCAATACACCCCCTGTGGCAGGGATTTATGTGGGAGCAAGGCTTGCCCGCGATGCAGGCGCTGCGGTCTTTCAGAGATCGAGGCGCCCCCATCGCGAGCAAGCCTTGCTCCCACACAACGGGGAACGCCCCTCCACCGCCGGGCACTCCATCGAAACTTTCCAGCACGCGCGGCGGTCATCAAAAGACACAGGCGGTACGAGGTCATTGGCACGGGAGGGATACATGACGGCGATCCACATTGGCATTTCCGGCTGGCGCTATACACCTTGGCGGGGGGATTTCTACCCCAAGGGACTGATCCAGAAACGGGAATTGCAATTCGCCTCGCGAGCGGTCAACAGTATCGAAATCAATGGATCGTTCTACGCCCTGCAACGCCCCGAACGGTATGCCCAGTGGTATGCCGAGACACCGCCCGGCTTCGTGTTCAGCGTCAAGGCCCCGCGTTTCATTACCCACATCAAGCGCCTGCGGGATATCCGCAAGCCTTTGGCCAACTTTTTCGCCTCCGGCGTGCTGGAACTCAAGGAGAAACTGGGGGCGATCCTCTGGCAGTTCCCGCCCAGCTTCAAATTCGACCCCGAGCTGTTCGAAGACTTCCTCAAGCAATTGCCCCACGACACCGAAGGCGCCGCCGCCCTGGCCCGCGAGCACGAGCCGCGCCTGGACGGCCACGCCAGCACCACGACTGACAAAAAGCGCCCACTGCGCCACGCCGTGGAAATCCGTCACGAAAGTTTTATCGACCCGCATTTCATCACGTTGCTCAAGCGTTACGACGTGGCCCTGGTGATCGCCGACACCGCCGGCAAATGGCCCTATCGCGAAGACGTCACCAGCGATTTCGTCTACCTGCGCCTGCACGGTGCCGAGGAACTGTACGCCAGCGGCTACACCGACGAGGCGTTGAAGCGCTGGGGCGACCGGATCGAGGCCTGGAGCCACGGCAAGCAGCCGAGCGACGCGCACCTGATCGACCCGGACAAGAAACCACGGGCACGCAAAAGCCGGGAAGTGTTCTGCTATTTCGACAACGACATCAAAGTCCGCGCGCCCTACGACGCACGTCATTTGCTGGAGCGCTTTCATCTGGACAAGGACCTGGCCACCACGCCCGGCGAACGACCGGCCGAAGGGGTGTTGCCATGAACCGTCCGGAACACACCGAAGCGGCCCATGAGCCGACCCAACAACGGCCCCGGGACCTCGACCGGGTCAACCGTTTCACCGTACTGACCGTCAACACCCACAAGGGCTTCACCGCCCTGAACCGGCGCTTCATCCTGCCGGAACTGCGTGAAGCGGTGCGCAGTGTGTCCGCCGATGTGGTGTTTTTGCAGGAAGTCCACGGCACCCACGAGCACCATCCCCAACGCTACAGCAACTGGCCGAGCATGCCGCAATACGAATTCCTCGCCGACACCCTCTGG
Source organism: Pseudomonas sp. Soil_N_39 (assembly GCF_057655955.1). Taxonomy (NCBI): domain Bacteria; kingdom Pseudomonadati; phylum Pseudomonadota; class Gammaproteobacteria; order Pseudomonadales; family Pseudomonadaceae; genus Pseudomonas; species Pseudomonas sp. Soil_N_39. Next base: position 54,971 of record NZ_JBDGLI010000011.1, on the reverse strand, counting down.
CCACAGTTCGCCTATGGTCGCAACGCGGTGTACCCGGCGGGCGACCATGGCAATGCGTTGTTGTCGAAATTCCAGATCATCCGCCACGACAACCTGGACGTGTCCATCAGCGGCCATGAAAACCGCGGCATGCTCCACAGCGTGCTGCGCCTGCCGGGCGATGGACAGGATGTGCATGCCATCTGCGTCCACTTGGGGCTGCGCGAAGGTCATCGTGTCGAGCAACTCAAGCTGCTTTGCCAGCGCGTGAGCGAATTGCCGCCCGACGCACCGGTGATCGTCGCTGGCGACTTCAACGACTGGCGCGGCAAAGCCAGTGAACTGCTCGAGCCCTGCGGCCTGCGGGAAGTGTTCGCCGAACAGTGGGGCAAACCGGCCCGCAGTTTTCCGGCCCGCCTGCCGATCCTGCGCCTGGACCGCATCTACGTGCGCAACCTCAAGGCCCGTCATCCCAAGGTATTGAACGTACGGCCCTGGTCGCACCTTTCCGACCACGCACCGCTGTCGGTGGAGATCGAATTATGAGCGCGACGATGGACAAAGCGACCGTGGAACAGGTCGACACGACGCCCACCGAACGCAACCCGGCGCTGGCCGATATCGAATACGGCTGGCACGGCAACAATCGCGTCACGCTGCTGGAAAATGGCGAGGAGTATTTCCCCAGGGTCTTCGAGGCCATTCGCCGGGCCGAGACAGAAATCCTTCTTGAGACCTTCATTCTGTTCGAGGACAAGGTCGGCTACGAACTGCGGGACCTGCTGGTGGAAGCGGCCCAGCGTGGCGTGCGCATCACCGTCAGCCTCGATGGCTTCGGCTGCGGTGAGTTGACCACCGATTTCCTGGCCTCGTTGAGCGACGCCGGGGTGCGTTTGCAGATGTTCGACCCTGCGCCCCGGCACTTGGGGATCCGCACCAACTGGTTTCGCCGCCTGCACCGCAAGATTGTGGTGGTGGACGGGGTGATTGCGTTCATCGGCGGGATCAATTTTTCCGCCGACCACCTGGGGGATTTCGGCCCCGAGGCCAAGCAGGATTATTCCGTGGAAGTCAAAGGCCCGGCAGTGGTGGATATCCATCACTTCGCGCTGTTGCAGAGCGGCCGCCCCGCCCGGGCCAAATACTGGTGGCAACGCCGCCGCAGCCGTCGCAACGAGCTGGCGTTCAGCGACCATGACGGCCAGGTGCGCCTGGTCTACCGGGATAACCACGAGCATCAGACCGACATCGAAGAGGTCTACCTGCAAGTGCTGCGCAGCGCCCAGCGGCGGGTGGTGATCGCCAACGCCTATTTCTTCCCCGGCTACCGATTACTGCGCGAGATCCGCAACGCCGCCCGGCGCGGCGTGGAGGTGCGGCTGATCCTGCAAGGGCAGCCGGACATGATGATCGCCAAGCTCGCGGCGCGGATGCTCTACGACTATCTGCTCAAGGCTGGCGTGACAATCTATGAATATTGCGAGCGGCCGCTGCACGGCAAAGTGGCCCTGGTGGATGAGGACTGGAGCACCGTCGGTTCGAGCAACCTCGACCCGTTGAGCCTGTCGCTGAACCTGGAAGCCAACGTGCTGATCCGCGACCGGACGTTCAACCGCGAGCTGTTCGAACGCCTCGACCACCTGAGTCGCGAACACTGCACCGCCATGCCTGAAAACCATGCGCCGCGGGGCCTGCTGTGGCGCATGACCATCGGTTTCATGGTGTTCCACTTTTTGCGCCATTTCCCGGCCTGGGCCGGCTGGCTGCCGGCCCATAAACCGCGTCTGAAACCTTTTTCGCCGCCGACGGCGGTCCGGAGCGAACCCCATGAACCACTCTGAAGCGCACACCGCGCCGAGAGATGCCCATGCGCCGGAACAGGCCAAGCCCAAATCCCGCTGGAGCCGCTGGAAAAGACCGCTGACCCTGGCGTTTTTCCTGCTGCTGATTGTACTGTTCACGGCCTTGGCCCGGCGTATCGATTGGTCCGAAGTGTTGGCCACCCTGGCCGATTTCAAGGTGCGTACCTTAATCATCGCCGCCGCGCTGACCGTCACCAGCTTCATCACCTATGCCTGCTTCGATCTGATCGGACGCACCTACATCCGCCAGAAACTCGGTTGGCGGCAGATCTTGCCGGTGGGGGTGATCAGTTATGCCTTCAACCTCAACCTCAGCGCCTGGGTCGGTGGCATCGCCATGCGCTATCGGCTGTATTCGCGGCTGGGGGTCAGCAGCGGGAACATCGCCAAGATCCTCGGCCTGAGCCTGGCCACCAACTGGTTCGGCTACATGACCCTGGCCGGTGTGGTGTTCAGCAGCGGCCTGGTGACCATGCCACCGGGCTGGAAACTCAGCAGCGACGCGCTGCAAGGTGTCGGCGCGCTGTTGTTGCTGGTGAGCGCTGGTTATCTCGTGGCCTGTCGATTTTCCAAGCGTCGGGCCTGGACGATTCGCGGCATGGAAATCAACCTGCCGTCGCTGCGCATGGCGGTGCTGCAACTGGCGTTGGGTGCGCTGAACTGGTCGTTGATGGCGGCGGTGATCTTCACCTTGCTGCCCAGCAAACTGGATTACCCGGTGGTACTCGGGGTATTGCTGATCAGCAGCATCGCCGGGGTCATCACCCACATTCCGGCGGGGCTTGGGGTGTTGGAAGCGGTGTTCGTTGCCCTGCTGCAACATGAGGTATCGCGGGGCAGCCTGTTGGCGGGGCTGATCGCTTACCGGGCGATCTATTTCATCCTACCGTTGCTGATTACCGTGGTGATGTACCTGGTGATAGAGGCGAAGGCCAAGGCGTTGCGGGTCAAGCCCGGGCTCAAGTGATGGGTTGCCTGGACTGGCCCCATCGCGAGCAAGCTCGCTCCCACAGGGGATGTGTAGGGTTCGAAATATTGAGTTCACACAGGTCCATTGTGGGAGCGAGCTTGCTCGCGATGAGGCCCCCACAGACACCCCACGATCACCGCGCCTGAATAATGCTCAACCGCTCTCCCACCACCATTTCCGTGATCCAGTCCACCAGGATCGAGGTGTAAGCCTGCTGTGACACGGGGTCGCTCAGGGCATGGTCGGCGCCGTCGATGATCCGGTGCGTCAGCGAATGGGTCTGCTGGCACGCCGCCCGGTAGCTCATGATCGTGGCGTGGGGCACATAGGTATCGGTCTCCGATTCCACCAGCAACACATCGCCGGTGAACTGCGAGCACGCGTGCAAGGCGCGATTGGTGCCCGCGTGCACCAGGGTACTGCGGTAATCCAGCAGGTCAGTCTTGTCCAGGTCGCGCTTGGGCGTGTGCCATTGCTCGTCGCGGTACAGCGCCGGGACCCGCAGGGCCAGCCAGCGCACCGGGCGCAGCGACGTCAGGATCGAGGCCAGGTAACCGCCATAGCTGGTACCCACCACGGCAATCGCCGAGGTATCCAAGGCTGGGTGCGCGAGCAGGCGGTCGTATGCCGCCAACAGATCCCGCAAATTGTCCTCACGGGTGACCCGCGACAACGGGATACCCGCCCCGCCGGTGTGCCCGCGCAAGTCGAAGGTCAGGCACACGCAACCGAGGCCGGCGATGCCTTTGGCCCGTTCCAGGTCCCGCTCTTGACTGCCGCCCCAGCCGTGTACGAACAACACGCCTGGTACCTTCGATTTGGGACTCAGGAAGGTCCCATTCATATGCTCGTCATCAATTGCAATCTGGATCGTTTCGCTTCTAGCCGTCATAGGATTGAACCGTTACGTATTTGAGTAGGAAATCACCATTTTCCGCCGCGCCGCGATACACCTCCCTGGCGCCGGCTGGCAGCGGTTGGTCGAGGTAGGTCTCCACCGAGGACACTCGCACCGCGCTGGTTTCAGGCGTTTCGACGAACACCTGCAATGCCGCCAGTTCGGCGCTGCTGGCCCCGCCCATGCGCCACGACTGTTCCAGCACACCGCCACGGGGCTGGCCAGCGGCATCCAGTCCCTGGGCGATGTCGTAATTGCGCCGCGACGCGAAAAAGCTCGGGAAGGCCTGGTTGGCGGCGTCATCGAACACTTGCGCCAACCGCACCGCTTCGCGCACATCGTCGGGCAGTTCGAGCCTGAGCAACTCGATATAGCCGCCCTGCACCACCAGCAGGTCCGACCCGCCGTACACTTCCACCCCTTCGCTGTCGTGGGTCAGGTGTTGCACGCCGCAGTAGCTCAGGACCTTGCCGTTGATGAAGCTCTGGCCAACGCTCTGGGTCTTGACCTCGTTGAGGTGCTGTTCCAACACCACCCCTTCACCAAACAACGCCTGGGCGTCAGGCGCGGCGACGATTTCATCGAATTGCGCCAGGCTCTTGATCAGCCGTTGGCCGCGTCCGGCACAGGCATGGATCGGCTTGATGCGGATCGGCCCGGTGTAGAGCAAATGTTCGGCGGCCGGGCGGGCGTCCTTGAGCGAAAACACCGTCACGCCATCGAGCACTGCGCCTCGGGTGAGCTTGGCAAACAGCGGCGACCAGCCTTTGGGGGCCTCGGCGTCCTTATTCAACAGACCGTGGGTAATCGCCTTGGTGCAGATAAAATCATGCTCGACATAGCCACCCCACACATCCTCCGGCCCCTTCACCCCCAGGCGCATCAAGGCTTCTGTGCCGATCAGGGTTTGCGTGGGCAACAGATAAAGATCGTGACCGGACTGGGGGTCATGACTGTCGCCGTACGCCCATCCCAGGATCTGTGCCAGCCACTGGGCCAGTGCACGGTTGGTCTCGACCTCATGGCGCGGCGCTTGTGGATTGACCGAATAGGCCACGACCCGTTTGTTGCGATTGACTGATGTCATGCGGTGCCCTTTTTCCTGCGCTCGATGGCTTTGGACAAGGGAGGTGCAGAGATCAGGCCAACGAGGTGAAGGGCGATGATGGTCAGCCAAGCGGGCGGATTGTGAGCAGTTGATAGCACCGAGCCTGTTTCATTCTGCACGACATACGGCCGGCATCTGGCAAATTGCACGATGGCGGGCTACATACGCAGCCCTCTGTGGCGAGGGGATTTATGTGGGAGCAAGGCTTGCCCGCGATGAAGGCGCTGCGGTCTTTCAGAAATCGAGGCGCCTGTTCGCGGGCAAGCCTTGCTCCCACATAAATCCCCCTCGCCACAAAGGAGTCACTGCTGCTTTGAAGAACCCGGCGGGCTTACCCCAAACCTCGCCCGATAATCACTCGGCGCCAACCCGGTGATTTTCCTGAACGTCGCGCGAAAGGCACTGGGGTCCTGGTAGCCAACGGTCCAGGCAATGTGGTCGATGGTGCCATTGGTGAACTCCAGCATTTCCCGGGCCTTGCCAACCCGCAGGTGCTGGCAGTACTCGGTGGGCTTGAGCCCGGTGGCGGCACGGAACCGGCGCAGGAAGGTGCGCTCTTCCAGCCCGGCCCTTTCGGCCATCGCGCCGAGGGAAACCTCCACCGCACCGTTGCTTTGCAACCAATGCTGGACCTTGAGAATCGCCCCGTCGCCATGGCCAAGGATGGGCGCGAAGTTACTGCCGCACTGGCTCGCGCTGTCGCTGTGCTCGATCACCAGGAATTGCGCGGTGCGCGTGGCAATGCTGGGCCCGAGCAGGCGGTCCACCAGGCGCAGCCCCAGTTCCGACCAGGCCATCAGCCCGGCGGTGGTGATCAGGTCGCCGTCGTCGACAATCGGTTTGTCGGCGTTGAGCTTGATCTTCGGGTAACGGGCGGCGAAATCCTTGGCGGAGGTCCAATGGGTGGTGGCGCTGCGCCCATCGAGCAGGCCGCTTTCAGCCAACAGGATCGAGCCGACACACACACCGCCCAGCACGGTGCCGCCCGCATGCTGCGCACGCAACCAATCCATCAGCGTTGGCGAGGCCAGGTCGTCGTCGAAACCGGCGAGGGACGGCGGAATCAGCAACGCCACCAACGGGCCCGCCGGGCCGGTTTCGCTGTCGAACACCCGCCGCGGCGTCTCGCCGTTGTCGGTCTGCCAGTGACTGACCCGCAACCGTGGCAATGGTGCACTGGCGTGCTCGGCCGCGATCCGCTGGGCCACGGCGAACAGATCGGTCAAGCCATGCACCGCCGCCATTTGCGCGCCGGGGTAGATGAGCACCCCAAGCTCGGCGACTGCCCTTTGTTGCGCCATTGTCAGTTTTCCCTCGCTTATTGTCGTTGCGGCCAATCCTCGACCCGGCGGTAAACGCCAATACTGGCGCCCTACCCCACCTGATCAAGGAAGCCCTCATGTCCAAGCAAGCGCTCATCGTAGTCGATATCCAGAACGACTACTTCCCCCAGGGAAAATGGCCACTGGTCGGTGCCGACGCCGCCGCTGATAACGCCGTACGGTTGATCGAAGCCTTTCGCCAGGCTGGCAACAGCGTGGTGCACATCCGCCACGAATTCACCTCCGACGACGCGCCCTTCTTCTCCCCAGGCTCCGAAGGCGCACAATTGCACCCCAAAGTGCTCAACCGCGCCGACGAACCGGTGGTCCTCAAGCACTTCGTCAATGCGTTTCGCGAAACCGAACTGCAAGCCCTCCTCACCCAGCACGGCATCGAGCAACTGGTGGTGGTCGGCAGCATGAGCCACATGTGCGTCGATGGCGTGGTGCGGGCAGCGGCGGACCTGGGCTACGGCGTTACGGTGATCCACGATGCCTGCGCCACCCTCGATCTGGAATTCAACGGCGTCGTTGTACCGGCCGCCCAGGTGCACGCGGCGTTCATGGCGTCGCTGGGGTTTGCCTACGCGAGTGTGGTGAGCACCGAGCAATTTCTGACGACCAGCCGCTGAGGTGCAATCCCACCCCAATGGCCGGCAAAGGGAACCGCGCTTCGAGTACCAAAGCGCGGTTTTTATTTGCTTGCGATGACTGACGCGACTAGTCGTCGCTGGGCAATCACGATAAGAATGGCCGGGTATTTTTCCCAAGAGCCAGCCGCATGAAACGCAAACGCCCGCTGCGCCTGGTTGAATCTCCCTTCCTGACCGACACTGCGGCATCGGCGCCACGGCACCCATCTACGTGGGATTGCTCAAGCGAAGCATCCAGGCCGGGATACCTGGGTACCATGCTGTATGCCGTGGTGGTGTTGCTGGCATTGCCGGTCTACGGACTCGCCGTGCTATCGATGGAGCTGTTTCATGTCGGACAAGGCCTGTCGCCCATTCACACAAGCGTGATCGAAGATCCCCTGTTTTTAGTCCTCATGTTCATCAGCGCATTCGTCGCCGTCTGCATGCTCAACTGGCTCGCCTCCGGGCCTGAAGTGCTTGGCTTCTGCTTTGATGAGCGCCAGCAACGCCTGACCTTCACCCAACGCCGCCCTGCCCGACCAACCACCGAAGAATGCGTGCCGTACAGTGACATCCATTCCATCCGGCCTTACATAACGACCGCTTCCGCCAACGTTTGTCACTTTGAGGTGTGCTTCGCCGGAGCCAATGGCAAACCGATCGCACTGCGGTTTGGGGATGTAACGGTGCGGGACATGGCGTTCCATGCCGAGTGGTTGAGACGGTCGATTGGCGAGAGGATGCAGGAGGTATTGGATCTGGATTTGTGAGCTGAGGCAGGGAAACTCGTATGCACGGTTCCTAGGAGATATGAAAGCCTCCGATGCCCCTTGGATTTGCCCTCCCGAACTGGGAGGGCAAAGATTTCTCAGGTGATCAATGAAGTTCATGCTCCGCAATGTCGGCCAATTTTAAAGCCCAGCCGCTATGGCCGTTGATTCGCAGGGTTCTCGCGTCCGCTCCCTTCAAGGACACCTCGAGCTGCTCCCACGCCGGACAAAAATCCCCCGTTTTAGAGATCTTCAAATCAATGAAGTCCAGACCATATTCAATGGACCATCTGATCTCCAGGCTATTGCCGTTTTTCCAGCCATGACTGATGCCGTCATCTTCAAATAACACGCCGCTGGAGGTGCCTGAAGGTGCAGGAAAAATCACCAGCTCGCGACGTCGATCAAGCGAGGGATCGTTAAGCTTGTGGCACTCACCGGTCGCTATCGCAGCGCCCCCTCGCACTAACAATGGCAAACGTTCCAAAGGCGCATCCAGCGAAACGTACTGGCCGCCTTCGTACCAGTCACCGGTGTGCCAGTCGCACCATCCGGTCGTGTTCAGGGGTAGCCACACCTCGCGCTCGCGTGCGCCCTCCTCTACAACGCTGGCGACGAGAACGTCTCGACCCAGAAGGAACTCGTCGTTTTCCTTGAACGTTTGAAGGTCGTGCTCGTGGTCAAGAAACGTAGGTCGCAAAATGGGCTCATCTTCGTGACTGGCTTGCCACAGCAAGGTATAGAAATAAGGCATCAACCTATATCTGAGGCCAATAGCGTCACGGACCGCATCGGTGACCGTTGGATGCATCCATGGCTCATTGACGGTGCCATCGTCGTTCCAGGAGTGAATGGTGAAGCGCGGGTGCATCACACCATTCTGGACCCAACGGACAAACAGCTCGGGATCCGGTTTATTACCGGAGAACCCACCCACGTCGTGCCCCACGTTGTACAACCCCGACAGGCTCATGCCCAGGCCCATGCGGGTGTTGTAGCGAAGAGTTTTCCAGTTGGTTCGGTTATCACCGCTCCAGGTCTGAACATAGCGCTGCATGCCAGCGCAACCTGAGCGTGAGATGAGGTAGGGCCGCTCTGACGGGCAGAAGCGCTGTTGGGCCTCTAAAGACGCTCTCATCATCAGCAATGCCATGACGGGCCGGATATGTTTGATTGCTATCTCGCGCCCAAAGCCTTGGCAGCGCGCCTCGCCGTCCCACACTTCGAATTCATTGTTATCGTTCCATGTAGATTCAATGCCCAGTTCCAAAAGCTGTGACGTGACATTTGACTGCCACCAACTGACAGCGTCCGGGTTGGTGAAGTCCAGATGAGAGCCCTCATCGTCCCAGAAGACCGACCGCTCTGGCCTGTTGTGCTCAGAGTCGGTAATGAACATCTTTTGCTTGGCCACCTCGGCGTAGCGCGGGTGGTCCTGCAGCAGACAAGGCTTTATGTTGGCAATCAGCCTGACGCCGGCCTCTCGGTAGGCCTGGGCCAGCGCCTTGGGGTCCGGGACTTTTTCATGGTTCCAGTTGAACACATAGCGCTTTTCGCCAATGGAGGTGTACCCGGATGACAGTTGAAAAGAGTCACAAGGAATATCGTGCTGACGGCACAGATCAAGAAACTCCAGCAACTGTTCCTGAGCATTTTCGGCGTCGGTGTAATGCATGGTTGAGCCGCTGTAGCCCAGGCTCCATTTAGGCAGAAACAAGGTGCGTCCGGTCAGACGAACGAAAGCCTTCGTCACATCCAGTATGCGCGGGCCTGCAAGTACCCAGTAGTCGAGGTCGCCGGCCTCCGCTTTGTACCGACGATAGGGCCGGTGATAGTTATCCAGCTCGTTACCCAGATCAAACAGGCTGGTGTTCAGGTTGTCATAAAACATCCCGAAGCTGGCGTGTTCCTGGTGCGTGATGACAAAGGGAATATGCTTGTACAGCGGGTCGGTGCTCGCAGCGTCATATCCCATTGCATCCAGGTTACGCATTTCAAAACGTCTGCCGGTGCGGTTCAGATCGCCGGTTTTTTCGCCGAGCCCGTAGTAGCGATGTTCAGGCGCGCGAAGCTGGTAGTGCTCCAGGCCTTCACCATGAGCGTCAAGCGAATAGGCACCGGTGGGCCGATCCGAGACCAACGGCCTCCAGGCCTGGCCATCATGGTATTCCCACTGTAACCACAGCGGCTGATGCACAGTGATGCGTAGTTTTTGGGTGGTGAGCACCAACCGGTCCTGAAGCGTTTCGACCCGGTACGCGGGCAAAGAGAAATCCGCTACCGACTCGCGGGCCCGGCCCTGCCAGGCGACGTCCTCCCGGGGCGCAATGCTCCAGGTCCGATCCAGTGCCAACGCGCCTGCACGCATAAGCAGAACACGCGCCAAACCGTCTTCAAGGATATAGATTCGAAATAGATGCCGGCCCTCAACCAGCAGCTCGATGTAGCCTTTTTCCTGGGCCTGTAACGTCCAGACTTTAAGTGACTTCATTGTGCACGCACCGCTTTAGGTTTGGACGCTCTGTCTGCGATAAACAAAATCATGAAAAACGCACCTATAAAATCAAAGAGCCCCATTGCAATGAACAATGGGTTGAATCCTATTTTGTCCACGCTGACACCGATGATCAGCGAGAAAATAAAGCTGGCAATCCACGCGCATGAGCCTCGCATTCCGTTCACAGTCGCCAACTCATCCCGATCGAACGTTTCGACGACCAGTGCACTTAACATGCAGGAAATAATCTGGTGGCCAAAACCGCCGACTGAAATAAGCGCAATCGCAACATAAGGGTCTTGCACCTGTGTCATCACGGCTAACGAAAACATCAGGAAGGCGCCGGTGATTGAACTGGCGACGATCGAGTTCACCCGGGTGCATTTGAAAAAACGATGGTAAGCGCGTGATAGATAACCGCTGGCGATACTGCCCAGATCCGCCGCCAGAAACGGAACCCAGGCAAACAGTACGATTTGCTTAAGGTCCATTCCTCTTTCGTTGGCCAGATACAGCGGCACCCAAAAACTCATGACGGCCCATGCTGGTTCTGCCATGAAGGCGGGAAGCGCGATACCGTAAAATCGCTTGTCCCGGCCAATCTTTTTCAACGCTTTAAAGAACGGCATCTGCTGGCCGATTTTTTCGCCGTCTTGTTGGATGTGCTTCAACTCATTGGGCGACAAGCGCGGGTGGATATTGGGGGCGTGGTAGAGCCATCCCCAGACGGCAGCCCATACCAGTCCGATCCCCCCGGAGATTAGAAATGCGCCCTGCCAGCCCAGCGATACATGAGCCAGATAGATGATGGGAGGGGCGAGCATCGCCCCCAAAGAAAAGCCAACCCCCGCCCAGCCCGCGGCGATAGGTCGTTCTTTTTTTGGAAACCAGTCCCCTATCGCCTTGGCATTGGCGGGTGTCGCCGCAGCCTCCGAAGCGCCCATAAAAAAACGCAGAATCGCCAGATGCACCCAACTCGCAGCCCCAGCATGAAGAAGGCACATCACTGACCATACGACGGCGCATATCACGAAGCCGAGCTTGAGCCCGATCGCATCGATCAACCACCCGCAGATGGGTTGGAAAACCGTATAAGCCAGTTGGAAAGAGGCGACCACCCACGAGTATTGTTCAGTCGACATGCTGAACGTGGTTTTCAGTTCCGGGGCCAAGATGCCTAATGAGTTGCGGGTTATATAGTTGACAGTGACGCCGAGCAAAAACAGGGAAAGCATCCACCAACGCAGATGCGGGATGAATTTTAGCTTGGCCGAAAGTCGAGCATTGCGTTCGATATCGATAGTCATCAAGTCTTCGCCTGTCACCGGATTTTCCGGCGTTTTGTTTTTATTTGAGGCTTGACGCTATGGCACCTGCTCATGATTCGTACAGAAGCAAGCGTGTATAAATTTACATTCTCCTCCACCACAGCCAGGTAGAAATCCATGGACGCTAGGATTGGTGGCCCGTTTCTGCTATGAAAGCTTTTACATAAATTGTCTCAATGGATAAGCCGCAGTGGGGAAATTACACATTGCTGAAATCGCGGCACAGACCGGCCTGTCCATCGCAACGGTGTCGCGGGTGCTTGCTGGCAAATCAAATACACGCCCGGCCACGAGAGAAAAAGTCTTAGCGGCGGCTCGTCAGCAGGGCGTGATGGAAAGCCTCGCCAAGGGTCGTTTCCTGCTCAACGGGCTGACCATCTTCGCGCCCTCGCGGGCCTTCAACGTACGCTCTGATATCTTCTACTACAAAGTGATCCAGGGCATCACGCAGGCGGTCGCGCAACATGATGTTCGAGTCCGCTACTGCGAGCTTGAAGAGGTCGATAGCGACGCATTACTGTTTTTGGAAAAGATGAACCAGAAGGACACGGGTGCGGCGATCCTGATTGGTATTGATGATCCGCACATACACCAACTTGCCGCCGACCTCAGCAAGCCGACGGTGCTGATCAACTGCATTGATCGCAGCATGCGCCTGCCCTCGATATCGCCCGACCACTTTTTAATCGGTCATTATTCGATAAATTATCTGTTTCAGATGGGGCACCGAAATGTACTGACCCTCCAGTGCCTCAGGCGGTACACGATGGACCTGCGGATACGTGGAATTCGTGATGCATGGAAGGAGCAGAATCTCGAATTTGTCGAAGCAAGACACCTAATGGTTTGCGAGGGTTTCGGCAGTGCTGAATCTGAAGCGCGGATAGCGGCCTTCATCGAAAACTGCGCACCTGACGACCGACCAACTGCCATCCTGGCCGGGGGTGACTTTATGGCAGCCGGGGCAGTTAAAGCGCTCCAGAATGCCGGCTTGAGGGTTCCTCACGATGTTTCAGTGATGAGCATGGACGGGTTCAACCTGGCGGACATCAACGATATACCGCTCACCACGCTTCACGTGCCCCGCGATGAATTAGGTGCAGAAGCGATAAGGGTATTGAGACAACAGCTTTTCGAACCGCGATCTCCTCGTGGCAATCTTCTTCTCGGCGGGCAACTCATCACCGGCAGCTCAGTACGACGCATCAAGCACAGCGCCAAGCAAACGCCGGTCTATCAGAAGGTTATTTATGACTAATCAATTCGCGGCATAGTCCGTTAATCCGCGCTGCTCATCACCTGGGTCCATCTCGCGATATCTCGGCTTTATACAGGGCGAAAAAAACCCTCCTGGCTTTGCAGCGAAGAGGGCTTTTATCGAACTTTAAAGTATCAGCGAGTGAGGTGCCTCATCGACTAAAACGCCTCATGCGCCGTTACCACTGGATCTTATGCAGATCAGAACGGGATATCGTCGTCGAAGCTGTCAAAATCCGGAGCCGGCTGCGGCGCGGCCTGCTGTGGAGCCGCCGGGCGCTCGCGCTGTGGCTGTGGGGCCGACTGCTGCGGACGAGGAGCCTGCTGACGCGGGGCCGACTGCTGGTAGTTGTTGCCACCTTGCTGCTGGTCGCCCTGAGGACGGCCACCCAGCAATTGCATGGTGCCTTGCATGTCGACCACGATTTCGGTGGTGTAGCGCTTGATGCCGTCTTTTTCCCACTCGCGGGTCTGCAGCTTGCCTTCGATGTACACCTGCGAACCCTTGCGCAGGTATTCGCCGGCAATCTCGGCCACCTTGCCGAACATCGACACGCGGTGCCATTCGGTCTTCTCGACCTTCTGGCCGGTCTGTTTGTCGGTCCACTGCTCGCTGGTCGCCAGACTCAGGTTGGTCACGGCGTTGCCGTTCGGCAGGTAGCGAACTTCGGGATCCTGGCCGCAAGTACCGACCAATATGACTTTGTTAACCCCACGGGCCATAACGTTCTCCTAGGCTTCGCACGTGGTCGGGGCCGGGTTGTTCACCAGGCGCTCGAGCGTCGCGCGATCCAATAATTCGGTGTCCAGTTTGATATAAACGGCCGCTTCGTCGGCGACCACCACTGCATCGGTTACTCCAACGACGGCCTTCAGACGCTCGGTCAGGCCAGCCTCACGAATCGCCTCGGGCGATAAGGGCAAGCGCAGGCTCGTCACATAGGGAGGTTCGCGCATGGTAACAGCAAAGGCTAACCAAAGTGCAGCCAGCGCGGCACATCCCAGGAACACAACCGACAAACCGCCATGCTGGAACAGCCAGCCGCCGAGGATCCCGCCCAACGCCGAGCCCAGGAACTGGCTGGTGGAGTAGACCCCCATCGCCGTGCCCTTGCCGCCCGCCGGCGAAACCTTGCTGATCAGCGATGGCAGCGATGCTTCCAGCAGATTGAACGCGGTGAAGAACACCACCGTGCCGATCACCAGGGCCCGCAGGCTATCGCCGAACTGCCAGAAGAATAGCTCAGTGAGCATCAGCGTCACGACGGCGCCGAGCAAAACTCGTTTCATTTTGCGTCGTTTCTCGCCATAGATAATGAAAGGAATCATGGCGAAGAACGAAATCAGCAGCGCGGTCAAATAGACCCACCAGTGCTGTTCCTTGGGCAGGCCGGCCTTCTCGACCAAGGCCAGCGGCAAGGCCACGAAGCTGGACATCAGCATGGCGTGGAGCACGAAAATGCCCAAGTCCAGGCGCAACAGGTCCGGGTGCTTGAGCGTCGGGATCAATGCCTGGCGCGCCACCCCGGATTCCCGGTGCTGCAACGGCCCGGTGGCGTGCGGCACCATGAACGCCACGATCAGGATCCCCACAAGCGCCATGGCCCCAGTCGCCAGGAACAGGCCGGACAAGCCAAAGGCCCGGGTCAGCAAGGGACCGACCACCATGGCCACGGCGAACGACAGACCGATGGTCATGCCGATCATGGCCATGGCCTTGGTCCGATGCTGTTCGCGGGTCAAGTCTGACAGCAGCGCCATGACGGCCGCGGAAATAGCCCCGGCGCCCTGTAGGATGCGTCCGGCGATCACGCCCCAAATCGAGTCGGCATTGGCCGCCAGCACGCTGCCGAGGGCGAAGACGATCAACCCCAGGTAGATCACCGGACGCCGGCCGATGCGGTCGGAAATGACCCCGAACGGAATTTGGAAAATCGCCTGGGTCAGGCCGTAAGCGCCAATCGCCAAGCCGATGAGGGCCGGGGTCGCGCCCGCCAGGTCCATGCCATAGGTCGCCAGCACCGGCAACACCATGAACATGCCCAGCATACGGAAGGCGAACACCAGGGCCAGACCGCTTGCTGCGCGTGTCTCACCACGACTCATGCGTTCGCTGTGGGGATCTTGCATGGAAAAACCTCATGTGAACCGGCGGCGATTCTACCAGTCCCATCGATTGAGAGGGTATATGGCGACCGTTTGCCGCGCAGTCTTCATGTATGGCTGCAATCGCGCCTGCAATAGTGTGCATCCATCCAGTATTTGCCCGTATACTCCTACGTTTTCGACGCCCGCCGAGCGAGGCCACTTTGGACAAGATCCTGATTCGTGGGGCCCGTACCCACAACCTGAAGAACATCGACCTGACCCTGCCACGGGACAAGCTGATCGTCATCACCGGCCTGTCCGGATCCGGCAAATCATCCCTGGCCTTCGACACGTTGTACGCCGAAGGCCAGCGACGCTATGTCGAGTCGCTGTCGGCCTACGCCCGGCAGTTCCTGTCGATGATGGAAAAACCCGACGTCGACACCATCGAAGGCCTGTCGCCGGCCATTTCCATCGAACAGAAGTCGACCTCCCATAACCCCCGGTCGACGGTCGGCACCATCACCGAGATCTACGACTACCTGCGCCTGCTGTATGCACGGGTGGGTATCCCCCGCTGCCCCGACCACGACATTCCCCTGGAAGCCCAGACCGTCAGCCAGATGGTCGACCTGGTGCTGGCCCTGCCCGAAGGCAGCAAGCTGATGCTGCTGGCGCCGGTGATTCGCGAGCGCAAGGGCGAACACCTGATGGTCTTCGAAGAACTGCGCGCCCAGGGCTTCGTGCGGGCCCGGGTCAACGGCAAGCTGTGCGAGCTGGACGAACTGCCGAAGCTGGATAAACAGAAGAAGCATTCGATCGATGTCGTGGTCGACCGCTTCAAGGTCCGCGCCGACTTGCAACAGCGGCTGGCAGAATCCTTCGAGACCGCGCTGAAACTGGCCGATGGCATCGCCCTGGTCGCCCCGATGGACGACGAGCCCGGCGAAGAGATTATTTTCTCCGCACGCTTCGCTTGCCCGATCTGCGGCCATGCCATCAGCGAGCTGGAACCCAAGCTGTTCTCCTTCAACAACCCGGCAGGCGCCTGCCCGACTTGCGACGGTTTGGGGGTCAAGCAGTTCTTCGACACCAAGCGGCTGGTCAATGGCGAGCTGACCCTGGCCGAAGGGGCGATTCGTGGCTGGGACAGGCGTAACGTCTATTACTTCCAGATGCTCGGTTCGCTGGCGGCTCATTACAAGTTCAGCCTGGACAAGCCATTCAACGAGTTGCCCGCCGACCAGCAGAAATTCATCCTGCACGGCAGCGGCTCGCAGAACGTCGACTTCAAATACCTCAACGACCGTGGCGATATCGTCAAGCGCTCCCACCCGTTCGAAGGCATCGTGCCGAACCTGGAGCGACGCTACCGCGAGACCGAGTCGGCCAGCGTGCGCGAAGAACTGGCCAAGTTCCTCAGCACCCAGCCCTGCCCCGATTGCCGTGGCACCCGCCTACGTCGCGAAGCGCGGCATGTGTGGGTCGGCGAGAAGACGCTGCCGGCGGTGACCAACCTGCCGATTGGCGACGCCACCGATTACTTCGGCGGCTTGAAGCTCACCGGTCGGCGTGGCGAAATCGCCGACAAGATCCTCAAGGAAATCCGCGAGCGCCTGCAGTTCCTGGTGAACGTCGGCCTGGACTACCTGACCCTCGATCGCAGCGCAGACACCTTGTCCGGCGGCGAGGCCCAGCGTATCCGCCTCGCCAGCCAGATCGGCGCCGGTCTGGTGGGGGTGATGTACATCCTCGACGAGCCGTCCATCGGCTTGCACCAGCGGGATAACGATCGCCTGCTCGGGACCCTGAAACACCTGCGGGACATCGGCAACACGGTGATCGTGGTCGAGCACGACGAGGATGCCATCCGCCTGGCCGACTACGTGGTGGATATCGGTCCCGGCGCGGGCGTGCATGGCGGGCATATCGTTGCTCAGGGCACGGCCGCCGAAGTCATGGCGCACCCCGACTCGCTAACGGGCAAATACTTGTCGGGCCGGGTCAAGATCAAGGTCCCGGCCAAGCGTACGCCGCGCAACAAAAAGCTGTCGCTGACCCTCAAGGGCGCTCGCGGCAACAACCTGCGCAACGTCGACCTGGAAATCCCCATCGGCCTGCTGACCTGCGTTACCGGTGTATCCGGCTCCGGCAAGTCGACGCTGATCAACAACACCCTGTTCCCCCTCAGCGCCACGGCCCTGAACGGCGCCACCACCCTGGAAGCCGCCGCTCACGACAGCATCAAGGGCCTGGAGCACCTGGACAAGGTGGTCGACATCGACCAAAGCCCGATTGGCCGCACACCGCGCTCCAACCCGGCGACCTATACCGGGCTGTTCACACCGATCCGTGAACTGTTCGCCGGCGTGCCGGAGTCCCGTTCACGGGGTTATGGCCCGGGGCGTTTCTCGTTCAACGTCAAGGGTGGGCGCTGCGAGGCTTGCCAGGGCGACGGCCTGATCAAGGTGGAAATGCACTTCCTGCCCGACATCTACGTGCCGTGCGATGTGTGCAAGAGCAAGCGCTACAACCGCGAAACCCTGGAGATCAAATACAAGGGCAAGAACATTCACGAAACCCTCGAGATGACCATCGAAGAGGCCCGGGCGTTCTTCGACGCGGTGCCGGCCCTGGCGCGCAAGCTCCAGACGCTGATGGATGTCGGCCTGTCGTACATCAAGCTGGGGCAGTCGGCAACCACGCTGTCCGGTGGTGAAGCCCAGCGGGTCAAGCTGTCCCGCGAGTTGTCCAAGCGCGACACTGGCAAGACCCTGTACATCCTCGACGAACCGACCACTGGCCTGCACTTCGCCGATATCCAGCAATTGCTCGACGTGCTGCATCGCCTTCGCGACCACGGCAACACCGTGGTGGTGATCGAACACAACCTGGACGTGATCAAGACCGCGGACTGGTTGGTAGACCTGGGGCCGGAAGGCGGTTCCAAGGGTGGCCAGATCATTGCCGTGGGTACGCCGGAACAAGTGGCCGAGATGAAGCAGTCCTACACCGGTTACTACCTCAAGCCGCTGCTGGAGCGTGATCGGGACTGATTCCACCCGAGCACGAAAAAGCCCCTGTCATCTCATCGATGGCAGGGGCTTTTTGTTTGTTTCCCTGTGGGAGCGAGCCTGCTCGGGATCAGTATGTCAGCCACATTTCTGCTGACTGACCCACCGCTATCGCGAGCAAGCTCGCTCCCACAATGAGTGCGTCAGAACTGCGATTGCAGATAGTTCTCCAACCCGATCAGCTTGATCAGACCCAACTGCTTCTCCAGCCAGTAGGTGTGGTCTTCTTCGGTGTCGTTGAGCTGGATCCGCAAAATCTCGCGGGTCACGTAGTCGTTGTGCTGCTCGCAGAGCTCAATGCCTTTGCACAGCGCGGCGCGAACTTTGTATTCCAAGCGCAGGTCAGCGGCCAACATATCGGGCACGGTGGTCCCGACATCCAGGTCATCGGCGCGCATGCGTGGCGTGCCTTCGAGCATCAGGATCCGGCGCATCAGTGCATCGGCATGCTGGGTCTCTTCTTCCATCTCGTGGTTGATACGTTCGTAGAGCTCGGTAAAACCCCAATCCTCGTACATCCGCGAATGGATGAAATATTGATCACGGGCTGCCAGCTCGCCAGTCAGCAACGTGTTGAGGTAATCGATTACGTCTGGGTGACCTTGCATCGCCCTACATCTCCACAAGCTTTTAAAGGTTGTAGTTTGAACCAAGCTGACCGCAAGGTCACGGCCTCAACGCAATAAAAGCGAAGAAAATCCGAGAAAACCAAGCTAAATAACGCAAAAACCGCCCTAATGAGGGCGGTTCTGCTTCTCGTTTAGACTTAGTTAAGCGCTACGCCCAAGGCTTTTGCGACGCCTTCTCCATAAGCGACATCCGCCTTGAAGAAATGCTGCAACTGACGGTCAACCACATCCGCCGACACACCGCTCATCGCCCCTGCGATGTTGTTGATCAGCAGGGCTTTCTGCTCATCGCTCATCAAGCGGAACAGCGCACCGGCGTGGCTGTAGTAGTCGGTGTCTTCGCGATGGTCGTAACGGTCCGCCGCGCCACTGAGGGCCAGTGCCGGCTCCGCATAACGCGGGGCCTGCTTCGGCGCTTCCACATAGCTATTAGGCTCGTAGTTCGGTGCCGCCCCGCCATTGCTGCCAAACGCCATGGCGCCGTCGCGCTGGTAAGTGTTAACCGGGCTACGTGGCGCATTCACGGGCAATTGCTGGTGATTGGTGCCCACACGGTAGCGGTGCGCATCGGCGTAGGCGAAGACACGCCCCTGCAGCATGCGATCCGGTGAGAGGCCAACCCCTGGCACCATGTTGCTCGGGCCAAACGCCGCCTGTTCGACTTCAGCAAAGTAGTTCAGCGGGTTACGGTTGAGCTCCAGCACACCTACTTCGATCAACGGGAATTCTTTCTGCGACCAGGTCTTGGTCACGTCGAATGGGTTCTCGTAATGAGCCGCCGCCTGGGCCTCACTCATGATTTGGATGCAAACGCGCCATTTCGGGAAGTCACCGCGCTCGATGGCCTCGAACAAGTCACGCTGAGCGTAATCCGGATCGGTACCGGCCAGACGTGCCGCTTCGGCCGGCGCGAGGTTCTTGATGCCTTGCAGGGTCTTGTAGTGCCACTTCACCCAATGCCGCTCACCCTGCCCGCTGATCAGGCTGTAGGTATGACTGCCGAAGCCGTGCATGTGGCGATAGCCATCCGGAATGCCGCGATCAGAGAACAGAATAGTGACCTGGTGCAGCGCCTCAGGCGAATGCGACCAGAAATCCCACATCGCCTGGGCACTTTTCAGGTTGCTTTGCGGCAGACGTTTCTGGGTGTGGATAAAGTCTGGAAATTTCAACGGATCACGGATGAAGAAGACCGGCGTGTTGTTGCCGACGATGTCCCAGTTGCCTTCCTCGGTGTAGAACTTCAGGGCAAAACCGCGTGGATCGCGTTCAGTGTCGGCCGAACCACGTTCGCCACCCACGGTGGAAAACCGCAGGAAGGTCGGTGTCTGCTTGCCGACCGACTCGAACAACTTGGCGCTGGTGTACTGGGTGATGTCCTGGGTGACGGTAAAGGTGCCGTAGGCCCCCGACCCTTTGGCGTGCACGCGACGCTCGGGGATGTTCTCGCGGTTGAAGTGAGCAAGCTTTTCGATCAGGTGAAAATCGTCGAGCAGCAGCGGGCCCCGCGGGCCGGCGGAACGAGAGTTCTGGTTATCGGCGACTGGAGCGCCACTGGCGGTCGTAAGCGTTTTGATTTGGCTCATGCTCAATCTTCCTAGGTCGGTCTTCAAACTGCCGGCTAATCGGCTGGAAAGGAGTATTGATCATGTTAGTGACAGTATCCAAATTCATTAAATCATGGACATCGATAGTCATTATCTAATGATGAAGACTTGCCGATAGCCAAGCCAGGCGAAACGGCTTGGTGCTTTTTCAGCAGACACAAAAAACCGGGCACAAGGCCCGGTTCTTTGTTTGTTGCCGACTTACTCAGCGGATACAGCTTCACCGCTGGTAGCACGATCAACCAACTCGACGTACGCCATAGGCGCGTTGTCGCCAGCGCGGAAACCGCACTTGAGGATGCGCAGGTAGCCACCCTCACGGGTAGCGTAACGCTTGCCCAGGTCGTTGAAGAGCTTACCAACGATAGCTTTCGAACGAGTACGGTCGAAAGCCAGACGGCGGTTAGCCAGGCTATCTGTCTTGGCCAGAGTGATCAGCGGCTCAGCAACGCGACGCAGTTCTTTGGCTTTCGGCAGTGTAGTTTTGATCAGCTCGTGCTCGAACAGCGACACCGCCATGTTTTGGAACATGGCCTTGCGGTGCGAGCTGGTGCGGCTCAGGTGACGACCACTTTTACGATGACGCATGGTTCATTCCTTACCAAACACAACGTTCGGTGATTACGACGATCAGGCAGTCGCCTTGTCGTCCTTCTTAAGACTTGCAGGCGGCCAGTTGTCGAGGCGCATGCCGAGGGACAGACCGCGGGAGGCCAGAACGTCCTTGATTTCAGTCAAGGATTTCTTGCCAAGGTTCGGAGTCTTCAACAGCTCTACTTCGGTACGCTGAATCAGGTCGCCGATGTAGTAGATGTTTTCCGCCTTAAGGCAGTTAGCCGAACGTACAGTCAGTTCCAGATCGTCAACCGGGCGAAGCAGGATCGGATCGATCTCGTCTTCCTGCTCGACAACCACTGGCTCACTGTCACCCTTGAGGTCGACGAACGCAGCCAACTGCTGTTGCAGAATGGTTGCAGCACGGCGGATAGCCTCTTCAGGATCCAGGGTACCGTTGGTTTCCAGATCAATAACCAGCTTGTCCAGGTTGGTACGCTGTTCGACACGGGCGTTTTCCACCACGTATGCGATACGGCGAACTGGGCTGAACGAAGAGTCAAGCTGCAAGCGACCGATGCTGCGGCTTTCGTCTTCATCGCTCTGACGCGAGTCTGCCGGTTCATAACCACGACCACGAGCTACGGTGAGCTTCATGTTCAGGGCGCCGTTAGACGCCAGGTTAGCGATTACGTGATCGGGGTTAACGATCTCGACATCATGATCCAGCTGAATATCGGCAGCGGTAACCACCCCCGAACCCTTCTTCGACAAGGTCAGCGTAACTTCGTCACGACCGTGCAGCTTGATAGCCAGACCTTTCAGGTTCAACAGGATTTCAATTACGTCTTCCTGTACACCTTCGATGGCGCTGTACTCGTGGAGCACACCGTCAATCTCGGCCTCGACTACTGCACAGCCGGGCATTGAGGACAACAGGATGCGGCGCAGCGCGTTGCCCAGGGTGTGGCCGAAACCACGCTCGAGAGGCTCGAGAGTGATCTTGGCGCGGGTTGGACTGACAACCTGCACATCAATATGGCGGGGTGTCAGGAACTCATTTACCGAAATCTGCATGGATGCACCTATTTTCTAGCCCTTACTTGGAGTAGAGCTCGACAATCAGGCTTTCGTTGATGTCGGCGGACAGATCACTGCGAGCAGGAACGTTCTTGAAAACGCCCGACTTCTTCTCAGTGTCTACTTCTACCCATTCTACGCGGCCACGTTGGGCACACAGATCGAGAGCTTGGACAATGCGAAGTTGGTTCTTTGCTTTCTCGCGAACAGCAACCACGTCACCAGCACGAACCTGGTAGGACGGAACGTTTACGGTCTGACCGTTAACGCTGATCGACTTGTGCGATACCAGCTGACGGGATTCGGCACGAGTAGAACCGAAACCCATACGGTATACAACGTTGTCCAGACGGCATTCGAGCAGCTGCAACAGGTTTTCGCCGGTTGCGCCTTTCTTGCCAGCAGCTTCTTTGTAGTAGCCGCTGAATTGACGCTCGAGAACGCCGTAGATACGACGGACCTTCTGCTTTTCACGCAGTTGGGTGCCGTAATCGGACTGGCGACCGCGGCGTTGGCCGTGGATACCAGGTGCTGCTTCAATGTTGCACTTCGATTCGATCGCGCGCACGCCGCTCTTCAGAAAAAGATCGGTGCCTTCGCGACGAGCGAGTTTGCATTTTGGACCAATGTAACGAGCCATTCTTTACAATCTCCTGGATTACACGCGGCGCTTCTTCGGCGGACGGCACCCGTTGTGCGGGATTGGCGTCACGTCGGTGATGCTGGCGATCTTGTAGCCACAGCCGTTCAAAGCGCGGACTGCGGATTCACGACCTGGACCTGGACCTTTGACGTTGACGTCGAGGTTTTTCAGGCCATATTCCAGCGCAGCTTGACCAGCACGCTCAGCAGCTACTTGAGCAGCGAACGGGGTGGACTTGCGGGAACCGCGGAAACCCGAACCACCGGAGGTAGCCCAGGAAAGAGCGTTACCTTGACGGTCGGTAATGGTCACGATGGTGTTGTTAAAAGAAGCATGGATGTGGGCGATGCCATCAACCACTGTCTTTTTAACTTTTTTACGAGGACGAGCAGCAGGTTTTGCCATGATTAAATTCCTGTCGATTCGCTGGGGCGATTACTTGCGGATCGGCTTACGCGGACCTTTACGGGTACGCGCGTTGGTCTTGGTACGCTGACCGCGTACTGGCAGACCACGACGATGACGCAGACCGCGATAGCAACCGAGGTCCATCAAGCGCTTGATTTTCATGTTGATTTCGCGACGCAGGTCACCTTCAGTGGTGAACTTCGCCACTTCGCCACGCAGCTGTTCAATCTGCTCGTCGCTCAGATCTTTGATCTTTGCCGCTGGGTTGACCCCAGTCACTGCACAAATTTTCTGTGCAGTAGTGCGACCAACACCATAGATGTAGGTCAGCGAGATAACAGTATGCTTGTTATCTGGAATGTTGACGCCTGCAATACGGGCCATTCAGTGGGACTCCAATTGACAGCTACCTACGCCCCGGAAGCCAAGAAATAGGGCGCGAGATAATATCGCTGTAATAACAAATAATCAACCCGGCAGCGCACTAGCTGCCGGGCTTAAAGCACAATCACACTCAGCCTTGGCGCTGTTTGTGACGCGGTTCCGCGCTGCAAATTACCCGAACAACACCTTCGCGGCGAATAATCTTGCAGTTACGGCACAGCTTTTTCACCGATGCACGAACTTTCATCACCAACTCCTCGAACCTTATGGACGCTACTCAGCGCAACATGCCGCTGCCGTAGCCCTTCAGGTTGGCTTTCTTCATCAGGGATTCGTACTGGTGCGAAACGAGGTGCGATTGTACTTGGGACATGAAGTCCATCACAACCACGACCACGATCAGCAACGAGGTCCCGCCAAGGTAGAACGGTACGTTTGCCGCAACCACCAGGAACTGGGGAAGCAAGCAGACGGCCGTCATGTAAAGAGCACCGAACAAGGTCAAACGAGTCAGAACGCCATCAATGTAGCGCGCCGACTGCTCACCTGGACGGATGCCCGGAATAAAGGCACCGGACTTCTTCAGGTTTTCCGCTACGTCTTTCGGATTGAACATCAACGCCGTATAGAAGAAGCAGAAGAAAATAATCCCTGCACTAAACAGCAGAATATTCAACGGCTGACCAGGAGCGATCGACTGCGAGATGTCCTGCAACCAGCCCATACCTTCAGACTGGCCGAACCAGGCACCCAACGAAGCCGGAAACAGCAAGATGCTGCTCGCGAAAATAGCCGGGATAACGCCGGCCATGTTCACTTTCAACGGCAAGTGGCTGGTCTGCGCAGCAAATACCTTGCGGCCCTGCTGACGCTTGGCGTAGTGAACAGCAATACGACGCTGGCCACGCTCAATGAACACCACGAAACCGATAATCGCTACTGCCAGCAAACCGATGGCAACCAGGGCAAAGATGTTGATATCACCCTGACGCGCAGACTCGAAAGACTGCCCGATCGCTCTCGGAAGACCGGCGACGATACCTGCGAAGATCAACATCGAGATACCGTTGCCAACACCACGCTCAGTAATCTGCTCACCCAGCCACATCATGAACATCGCACCCGCCACAAAAGTGGTTACCGCGACGAAATGGAAGCCAAAGTCACCAGTGAACGCTACGCCCTGCCCCGCCAAGCCGATGGACATGCCAACAGCTTGAACAAGAGCGAGGACGACAGTGAGGTAGCGGGTGTACTGGCTGATCTTGCGACGGCCAGCTTCACCTTCCTTCTTCAACTGCTCCAGCTGCGGGCTGACAGCGGACATCAATTGCATGATGATCGATGCCGAAATGTACGGCATGATCCCCAGTGCAAAGATGCTCATCCGCTCCAGCGCGCCGCCGGAAAACATGTTGAACAAGCTAAGAATGGTCCCCTCATTCTGTCGAAACAGGTCCGCGAGTCGGTCCGGGTTGATACCTGGAACCGGGATGTGTGCGCCTATTCGGTAGACGATAATCGCCAGGAACAGAAAACGCAGACGAGCCCAGAGTTCAGACATACCGCCTTTGCCGAGCGCAGAGAGAGCACCTTGCTTAGCCATTTATTCCTCGAACTTGCCGCCAGCTGCTTCGATAGCCGCACGCGCACCTTTGGTGGCGCCGATTCCCTTTCCGATGGTGACAGCACGAGCAACTTCGCCCGACAGCATGATTTTCACACGCTGAACGTTCTGGTTGATCACGTTGGCATCCTTCAGGGACTGCACGGTGACGATGTCGCCGTCCACTTTGGCCAGCTCGGACAGACGCACTTCTGCGCGGTCCATGGCTTTCAGGGAAACGAAACCGAACTTCGGCAGGCGACGATGCAGCGGCTGTTGACCGCCTTCAAAGCCTGGAGCAATGGTGCCACCGGAGCGGGAGGTCTGACCTTTGTGGCCACGGCCACCGGTCTTGCCCAAACCACTACCGATACCACGGCCCGGACGATGCTTTTCGCGACGGGAACCCGGCGCTGGACTCAGATCATTGAGTTTCATCGATTAACCCTCGACACGCAGCATGTAGTAAGCCTTGTTGATCATCCCGCGATTTTCGGGAGTATCCAGGACTTCTACAGTGTGACCGATGCGACGCAGACCCAGACCCTTAACGCACAGTTTGTGGTTAGGGATGCGGCCGGTCATGCTTTTGATCAGCGTAACTTTTACGGTAGCCATGATCAGAAGATCTCCTTGACGCTTTTGCCACGCTTGGCGGCAATGGATTCAGGAGACTGCATTGCTTTCAAACCCTTGAAAGTGGCGTGAACCACGTTTACTGGGTTAGTCGAGCCATAGCACTTGGCCAGAACGTTCTGAACGCCAGCAACTTCGAGGACAGCACGCATAGCGCCGCCAGCGATGATACCGGTACCTTCAGAAGCAGGCTGCATGTACACCTTCGAAGCGCCATGGGCGGACTTCATTGCGTACTGCAGAGTGGTGCCGTTCAGATCAACCTGGATCATGTTGCGGCGAGCAGCTTCCATTGCCTTCTGGATCGCAGCAGGCACTTCACGCGACTTGCCACGGCCGAAGCCAACACGGCCTTTACCATCACCCACTACGGTCAACGCAGTGAAAGTGAAGATACGGCCGCCTTTAACGGTTTTGGCTACGCGGTTAACTTGAACCAGCTTCTCGATGTAGCCTTCGTCGCGCTTTTGGTCGTTATTTGACATAACTTAGAACTCCAGCCCAGCTTCACGAGCAGCATCAGCCAGCGCCTTGACGCGGCCGTGGTACTTGAAGCCAGAGCGGTCGAAAGCCACCTGCGAGACGCCAGCGGCTTTAGCACGCGTAGCGACCAGCTGGCCAACCTTAGTGGCCGCGTCGATGTTGCCAGTGGCGCCATCACGCAGTTCTTTATCCAAAGTCGAGGCACTTGCCAGGACTTTGTTGCCGTCGGCCGAAATGACCTGGGCGTAGATGTGCTGCGACGAGCGGAACACGCAGAGACGCACGACTTCGAGTTCGTGCATTTTCAGGCGTGCTTTGCGAGCGCGACGCAGTCGAGTAACTTTTTTGTCGGTCATTTGCTATGCCCTACTTCTTCTTGGCTTCTTTACGACGGACGACTTCGTCCGCGTAGCGCACACCTTTGCCTTTGTACGGCTCTGGTGGACGGAAGTCGCGGATCTCGGCGGCCACTTGACCTACCAGCTGCTTGTCGATGCCCTTGATCAGGATATCGGTCTGGCTAGGAGTCTCAGCGGTGATGCCTTCCGGCAGTTCATAATCCACTGGGTGCGAGAAGCCAAGAGCCAGGTTCAGCACTGTGCCTTTTGCTTGCGCTTTATAACCAACACCGACCAGCTGGAGCTTGCGCTCGAAGCCTTGGCTTACGCCTTGGACCATGTTGTTTACCAACGCACGAGTGGTACCAGCCATTGCGCGAGTCTGTTGATCGCCATTGCGAGCAGCGAAACGCAGCTCACCAGCTTCTTCAACGATCTCAACGGACGAATGGATGTTCAGTTGCAGAGTGCCCTTGGCACCCTTCACCGAAAGCTGTTGGCCTGCGAATTTGACTTCGACACCGGCTGGCAGCTTAACGGGGTTCTTAGCGACGCGTGACATGCTTATCCCCCCTTAGAACACAGTGCAAAGAACTTCGCCGCCGACACCGGCAGCGCGCGCAGCACGATCCGTCATCACACCTTTGTTGGTGGAGACGATAGACACACCGAGACCGCCACGAACTTTTGGCAGATCATCGACGGACTTGTACTGACGCAGGCCTGGACGGCTAACGCGCTTCACTTCCTCGATGACCGGACGGCCTTCGAAGTACTTCAGCTCGATGGACAGCAGAGGCTTGATTTCGCTGCTGATCTGATAACCCGCAATGTAACCTTCGTCCTTCAGGACTTTGGCAACAGCTACCTTCAACGTAGAAGATGGCATGCTTACGACGGACTTTTCAGCCATCTGGGCATTACGGATACGAGTTAGCATGTCCGCTAACGGGTCCTGCATACTCATGGGCTAGACGCTCCTAATACACAAAAAATTAGCCTTTCGGCTAGTACGTGTCGCCGAGCGCATCCGTGCAACAAAAACACGGGCTCAGGCGAGCCGGGTATTCTAGACACACCCCACAAATGAATCAAGCCCCAATAGGGGCTTGATTCAAGTTCAAGGTCACCGACGGTCAGGATCTTGCAATCCCGCACGTCGCGACTTTGACAGTGCTTACCAGCTGGCTTTAACCAGACCTGGAACGTCACCACGCATTGCAGCTTGACGCAGCATGTTACGGCCAAGGCCGAACTTGCGGTACACGCCGTGCGGACGACCAGTCAGGCGGCAGCGGTTACGCATGCGCGAGGCGCTTGCGTCACGTGGCTGCTTCTGCAGGGCTACGGTAGCTTCCCAACGCGCTTCTGGACTTGCGTTCAGATCAACGATGATAGCTTTCAGCGCTGCACGCTTGGTGGCGTACTTGGCAACGGTGAGCTGACGCTTCAGCTCACGGTTCTTCATGCTCTTCTTGGCCATTTTCCTACTCCAATCAGTTGCGGAACGGGAATTTGAAAGCGCGCAGCAGTGCGCGACCTTCGTCATCCGTCCGAGCAGTGGTGGTCAGGGTAATGTCCAGACCGCGGAGAGCGTCGATCTTGTCGTAATCGATTTCCGGGAAAATGATCTGCTCTTTAACGCCCATGCTGTAGTTGCCACGACCATCGAAGGACTTGGCATTCAGGCCGCGGAAGTCGCGAACCCGAGGCAGGGAGATCGACAGCAGACGATCCAGGAACTCGTACATACGCTCACGGCGCAGGGTCACTTTGACGCCGATCGGCCAACCTTCACGGACTTTAAAGCCAGCGATGGATTTCCGAGCGTAAGTCACGACGACTTTCTGACCGGTGATCTTTTCCAGGTCAGCAACAGCGTGCTCGATGACTTTTTTGTCACCGATCGCTTCGCCCAGACCCATGTTCAGGGTGATTTTGGTAACGCGCGGAACTTCCATCACGTTCGAAAGCTTAAGTTCTTCCTTAAGTTTCGGTGCGATTTCCTTCCGGTAAATCTCTTTTAGTCGTGCCATGGTCTTCTACCTAGCAGTGTTCAAGCATCAACCGCTTTTTGGGTCGACTTGAAGACACGAATTTTCTTACCGTCTTCTACTTTGAAACCAACGCGGTCAGCCTTGTTGGTTTCGCCGTTGAAGATGGCGACGTTGGAAGCGTGCAGTGGCGCTTCTTTCTCGACGATACCGCCCTGTACGCCCGACATCGGGTTAGGCTTGGTATGACGCTTGACCAGGTTCAGACCACCAACAACCAGACGGTTGTCAGCAAGAACCTTCAGCACCTTACCGCGCTTACCTTTGTCTTTGCCGGCGATCACGATGATCTCGTCGTCACGACGAATCTTTTGCATGTCGGATCTCCTTACAGCACTTCTGGGGCGAGCGAGACGATCTTCATGAACTTCTCAGTACGAAGTTCACGGGTCACTGGCCCAAAGATACGGGTGCCGATCGGCTCTTGCTTGTTGTTCAACAGAACAGCAGCGTTGCCATCAAAGCGGATGATGGAGCCGTCAGCACGACGAACGCCATGGCGGGTGCGGACTACAACAGCAGTCATCACTTGGCCTTTTTTCACCTTACCGCGAGGAATTGCTTCCTTGACGGTAACTTTGATGATGTCACCGATACCAGCGTAACGACGATGGGAGCCACCCAGCACCTTGATGCACATAACACGGCGAGCGCCGCTGTTATCGGCCACATCGAGCATGGATTGAGTCTGAATCATATAATTTCTCCGACCCCTAGCCCTTAGACTTCCACAGCGCGTTCGAGAACATCAACCAGCGCCCAAGACTTGGTCTTGGCCATCGGACGAGTTTCACGAATAGTGACTTTGTCGCCGATGTGGCACTGATTGGTTTCGTCGTGCGCGTGCAGCTTAGTCGAACGCTTAACGTATTTACCGTAGATCGGGTGCTTAACGCGACGCTCGATCAGAACGGTGATGGTTTTGTCCATCTTGTCGCTGACAACACGGCCAGTCAGCGTACGGACAGTTTTTTCGGCTTCAGCCATGATTACTTACCTGCCTGCTGGTTGAGCACAGTTTTCACGCGAGCGATGTCACGCTTAACTTGCGAGAGCAGATGAGACTGCCCCAACTGGCCAGTTGCTTTCTGCATACGCAGATTGAACTGGTCGCGCAGCAGGCCGAGCAGTTGCTCGTTCAGCTGCTGTGCTGATTTTTCACGAAGTTCATTCGCTTTCATCACATCACCGTCCGTTTAACAAAGGAGGTGGCGAGCGGCAGCTTTGCAGCAGCCAGGGCGAAAGCCTCACGCGCCAGCTCTTCAGAAACACCCTCGATTTCATACAGGACTTTGCCTGGCTGAATCTGGGCAACCCAGTACTCCACGTTACCCTTACCTTTACCCATCCGAACTTCGAGTGGCTTCTTGGTGACAGGCTTGTCCGGGAATACACGGATCCAGATCTTGCCGCCACGTTTTACGTGACGGGTCAGAGCACGACGCGCTGACTCGATCTGACGAGCGGTGAGACGACCACGAGCAACAGACTTCAGCGCGAACTCGCCGAAGCTGACTTTGCTACCGCGCAATGCCAGGCCACGGTTGTGGCCGGTCATCTGCTTGCGGAACTTCGTACGCTTTGGTTGCAACATTTGGCGTACCCCTTACTTAGCAGCTTTTTTACGAGGCGCTGGTGCTTGTGGTTTCAGTTCTTCTTGGCGACCACCAATTACTTCGCCTTTGAAGATCCAAACCTTTACACCGATCACACCGTAAGTGGTGTGAGCTTCGTAGTTGGCATAGTCGATGTCGGCACGCAGGGTGTGCAGTGGCACACGACCTTCGCGATACCATTCAGTACGTGCGATTTCAGCACCGCCGAGACGACCGCTCACTTGGATTTTGATGCCTTTGGCACCAATGCGCATGGCGTTCTGTACAGCGCGCTTCATAGCGCGACGGAACATTACGCGACGCTCCAGCTGCTGAGCTACGCTCTGCGCAACCAGCATACCGTCGAGCTCCGGCTTGCGGATCTCTTCGATATTGATGTGCACAGGCACACCCATTTGCTTGGTCAGGTCCTGACGCAGTTTCTCAACATCTTCACCTTTCTTCCCGATAACGATACCTGGACGAGCGGTGTGGATGGTGATACGTGCAGTCTGCGCCGGACGATGGATATCGATACGGCTTACGGACGCGCTTTTTAGTTTGTCTTGGAGATACTCACGCACCTTCAGATCAGCGAACAAGTAGTCCGCATAAGTCCGACCGTCTGCGTACCAGACGGAGGTGTGCTCCTTGACGATTCCCAGGCGAATGCCAATGGGATGTACTTTCTGACCCATCTCTTCGACTCCGTTACTTGTCAGCAACCTTGACAGTGATATGGCAAGACCGCTTGACGATGCGATCAGCACGGCCTTTGGCACGTGGCATGATGCGCTTCAGCGAACGCCCTTCGTTGACGAAAACGGTGCTGACCTTCAGGTCATCAACGTCTGCGCCTTCGTTATGCTCGGCGTTGGCTACGGCCGACTCCAGCACTTTCTTCATGATCTCGGCGGCTTTCTTACTGCTGAAAGCCAACAGGTTGAGCGCTTCGCCCACCTTCTTCCCGCGGATCTGGTCGGCGACCAAGCGGGCTTTCTGGGCGGAGATTCGAGCGCCCGACAACTTAGCGGCTACTTCCATTTCCTAACCCCTTAACGCTTGGCTTTCTTGTCTGCCACGTGCCCGCGATAAGTGCGGGTACCGGCGAACTCGCCCAGTTTGTGGCCGACCATGTCTTCGTTCACGAGAACTGGGACGTGTTGACGACCGTTGTGTACTGCGATGGTCAGACCGACCATTTGTGGCAGGATCATCGAACGACGCGACCAGGTCTTAACTGGTTTGCGATCGTTCTTTTCCGCCGCCACTTCGATCTTCTTCAGTAGGTGAAGATCAATAAAAGGACCTTTTTTCAGAGAACGTGGCACTGTCGTATCCCTCTATTTACTTGCGACGACGGACGATCATTTTGTCGGTACGCTTATTACCACGAGTCTTCGCGCCCTTAGTCGGGAAGCCCCATGGCGATACCGGATGACGACCACCAGAGGTACGACCTTCACCACCACCATGTGGGTGGTCAACCGGGTTCATGGCAACACCACGAACGGTTGGGCGAACGCCACGCCAGCGCTTGGCACCAGCTTTACCCAACGAACGCAGGCTGTGCTCGGAGTTCGAGACTTCGCCCAGGGTCGCACGGCATTCAGCCAGTACTTTACGCATCTCACCAGAACGCAGACGCAGGGTCACGTAGACACCTTCACGAGCGATCAGCTGAGCCGAAGCACCAGCGGAACGAGCGATCTGTGCGCCTTTACCTGGCTTCAATTCGATGCCGTGTACGGTGCTACCAACTGGAATGTTACGCAGTTGCAGAGCGTTGCCCGGCTTGATCGGTGCCAGGGCACCTGCGATCAGCTGGTCGCCAGCACTCACGCCCTTAGGCGCGATGATGTAGCGACGCTCGCCATCTGCGTACAGCAGCAGAGCGATGTGAGCAGTACGGTTTGGATCGTATTCGATACGCTCGACGGTGGCAGCGATGCCATCCTTGTCGTTGCGACGGAAGTCGACCAGACGATAATGCTGCTTATGACCACCACCGATGTGACGAGTGGTAATACGGCCATTGTTGTTACGACCACCAGACTTCGATTTTTTCTCGAGCAGCGGTGCGTGAGGAGCGCCTTTATGCAGCTCCTGGTTGACCACCTTGACCACAAAACGGCGGCCAGGGGAAGTCGGTTTGCATTTAACGATTGCCATGATGCACCCCTTCCTTACTCAGCACTGCTGCTGAAATCGAGATCTTGGCCTGGCTGAAGGGAGATAACTGCCTTCTTCCAGTCATTACGCTTGCCCAGACCGCGAGCAGTGCGCTTGCTTTTACCCAGAACGTTCAGGGTAGTCACGCGCTCTACTTTCACGCTGAACAGGCTTTCGACGGCCTTCTTGATTTCCAGCTTGGTTGCGTCAGTAGCAACCTTGAAAACGAACTGGCCTTTCTTGTCTGCCAGAACCGTAGCCTTCTCGGAAACGTGCGGGCCAAGCAGAACTTTAAATACGCGTTCCTGGTTCATCCCAGCAGCTCCTCGAATTTCTTCACGGCCGACACGGTGATCAACACCTTGTCGTATGCGATCAGACTGACCGGATCGGAACCCTGCACGTCACGAACGTCGACGTGTGGCAGGTTGCGAGCAGCCAGGTACAGGTTCTGATCAACAGCGTCAGACACGATCAGGACGTCAGTCAGGCCCATGCCGTTCAGCTTGTTCAGCAGATCTTTGGTTTTCGGTGCTTCAACAGCGAAGTCCTGAACCACGACCAGACGATCAGTACGCACCAGCTCAGCAAGGATGGAACGCATTGCTGCGCGGTACATCTTCTTGTTCAGCTTCTGGGAGTGATCCTGAGGACGAGCTGCGAAAGTGGTACCGCCGCCACGCCAGATTGGGCTACGGATAGTACCGGCACGAGCACGGCCAGTACCTTTCTGACGCCATGGGCGCTTGCCGCCACCGGAAACGTCGGAACGGGTCTTTTGCTGCTTGCTACCTTGACGGCCGCCGGCCATGTAGGCCACGACTGCTTGGTGAACCAGCGTCTCGTTGAATTCGCCGCCAAATGTCAGTTCGGAAACTTCGATCGCTTGAGCGTCATTTACATTTAATTGCATGTCAGCTTCCCCTTAACCGCGAGCCTTGGCTGCTGGACGTACAACCAAGTTGCCGCCAGTAGCGCCAGGAACAGCGCCCTTGACCAACAACAGATTGCGTTCAGCGTCCACGCGCACTACTTCGAGGGACTGCACGGTCACGCGCTCAGCGCCCATATGACCGGACATTTTTTTGCCCTTGAATACACGACCAGGAGTCTGGCACTGGCCGATAGAGCCTGGAACGCGGTGGGATACGGAGTTACCGTGGGTGTTATCTTGCCCGCGGAAGTTCCAACGCTTGATCGTACCCTGGAAGCCTTTACCCTTGGACTGACCGGTTACATCAACCAGTTGGCCAGCGGCGAAGATTTCAGCGTTGATCAGATCGCCGGCCTGGTACTCGCCTTCTTCAAGGCGGAATTCCATTACGGTACGACCAGCGGCAACGTTCGCCTTGGCGAAGTGGCCAGCCTGAGCTGCTGTTACACGCGAAGCACGACGCTCGCCGACAGTGACTTGCACTGCACGATAGCCATCGGTCTCTTCAGTTTTGAACTGGGTGACGCGATTCGGCTCGATCTCAATGACCGTGACCGGAATGGAGACACCTTCTTCGGTGAAAATACGGGTCATACCGCATTTACGACCGACTACACCAATAGTCATGTTGTAAACCTCATGAGTGTACGGGGCTTTCACCCGCTATGGCCGCCCATTTCAGAGCGTTACACGACTAAGACCGAGTCTTAGCCGAGGCTGATCTGCACTTCCACACCGGCCGCAAGATCGAGCTTCATAAGTGCATCAACGGTTTTATCCGTTGGCTGGACGATGTCCAGAACGCGCTTATGAGTACGGATCTCGTACTGGTCACGCGCGTCTTTGTTGACGTGCGGGGAGACCAGAACGGTGAACCGCTCTTTACGGGTAGGCAGTGGAATTGGACCACGCACTTGAGCACCAGTACGTTTCGCGGTTTCCACGATTTCCTGGGTGGATTGGTCGATCAGGCGATGGTCGAAAGCCTTCAACCTGATACGGATTTGCTGATTTTGCATTGGATTTCAGACTCCGGCTGCTATTCCCACCGAGCGCAATACGCCCGTTAAAAGGAGGCGCAATTCTATAGACGCCCCATATAGGTGTCAACCCAATAAAAAAGCCCCCGCTGGGCGGGGGCTTTTTCAGCTCATCGAAGCTGACTCAAAAAGAGCTTACTCGATGATTTTGGCTACGACGCCAGCGCCGACGGTACGACCGCCTTCACGGATAGCGAAGCGCAGACCGTCTTCCATTGCGATGGTCTTGATCAGGGTGACAACCATTTTGATGTTGTCGCCTGGCATTACCATTTCAACGCCTTCCGGCAGTTCGCAGTTACCGGTCACGTCAGTGGTCCGGAAGTAGAACTGTGGACGGTAGCCTTTGAAGAACGGAGTGTGACGACCGCCTTCTTCTTTGCTCAGAACGTACACTTCAGCTTCGAACTTGGTGTGCGGCTTGACCGAACCTGGCTTGACCAGAACCTGGCCACGCTCAACGTCGTCACGCTTGGTACCGCGCAGCAGAACGCCGCAGTTCTCGCCAGCACGACCTTCGTCGAGCAGTTTACGGAACATTTCAACACCGGTGCAGGTGGTGACGGTGGTGTCACGCAGACCTACGATTTCCAGTGGATCCTGAACCTTGACGATACCGCGCTCGATACGACCAGTCACAACAGTACCGCGACCGGAGATCGAGAACACGTCTTCGATTGGCATCAGGAACGGCTTGTCGATAACACGAACTGGTTCTGGGATGTAGCTGTCCAGAGTTTCTACCAGACGCTTGACAGCGGTGGTACCCATTTCGTTGTCGTCTTGGCCGTTCAGAGCCATCAGAGCCGAACCGATGATGATTGGAGTGTCATCACCTGGGAAGTCGTAAGTGCTCAGCAGATCGCGCACTTCCATCTCAACCAGTTCCAGCAGCTCAGCGTCGTCAACCATGTCAGCCTTGTTCAGGAAGACAACGATGTACGGAACGCCTACCTGACGGGACAGCAGGATGTGCTCACGGGTTTGTGGCATCGGACCATCAGCGGCCGAGCAAACCAGGATAGCGCCGTCCATCTGGGCAGCACCAGTGATCATGTTCTTCACGTAGTCAGCGTGACCTGGGCAGTCAACGTGAGCGTAGTGACGAATCGAAGAGTTGTACTCAACGTGCGCGGTGTTGATGGTAATACCACGAGCCTTTTCTTCCGGAGCGCTGTCGATTTTGTCGAAAGCAACAACGGCCGAACCGAAAACTTCGGAGCAGACGCGAGTCAGAGCAGCAGTCAGAGTGGTTTTACCGTGGTCAACGTGACCAATGGTGCCAACGTTGACGTGCGGTAGGGAACGATCAAATTTTTCTTTAGCCACGACAATTAACTCCTTGCCTAAAGGGCTGAATCAGCCTTGCTTTTTGGTAACAGTCTCGACGATATGCGACGGAGCTGTATTGTATTTTTTGAATTCCATAGAGTAGCTTGCGCGACCCTGAGACATGGAACGAACGTCGGTCGCGTAACCGAACATTTCACCCAACGGAACCTCGGCACGAATAACCTTGCCGGAAACCGTATCTTCCATACCCAGAATCATGCCACGACGACGGTTAAGGTCGCCCATGACATCACCCATGTAGTCTTCAGGCGTAACGACTTCTACTGCCATGATCGGCTCGAGCAACTCACCACCGCCCTTCTGGGCCAGTTGCTTGGTTGCCATGGAAGCAGCCACCTTGAACGCCATCTCGTTGGAGTCGACGTCGTGGTAAGAACCATCGAACACTGTTGCCTTCAGGCCGATCAGCGGATAGCCGGCAACAACGCCGTTCTTCATCTGCTCTTCGATACCCTTCTGGATCGCCGGGATGTATTCCTTAGGAACCACACCACCTACGACTTCGTTCACGAATTGCAGACCTTCCTGACCTTCGTCAGCAGGTGCAAAACGGATCCAGCAGTGACCGAACTGGCCACGACCACCGGATTGACGAACGAACTTGCCTTCGATTTCACAGTTCTTCGTGATGCGCTCACGATAGGAAACCTGAGGCTTACCGATGTTGGCTTCGACGTTGAACTCACGGCGCATCCGGTCAACCAGGATGTCCAGGTGCAACTCGCCCATGCCGGAGATGATCGTTTGACCAGTCTCTTCATCAGTCTTGACACGGAAAGACGGGTCTTCCTGAGCAAGCTTGCCCAGAGCGATACCCATTTTTTCCTGGTCGTCCTTGGTCTTAGGCTCAACGGCAACCGAAATAACCGGCTCCGGGAAGTCCATGCGAACCAGGATGATTGGCTTGTCGCCGTTGCACAAAGTCTCACCAGTGGTGACGTCCTTCATGCCGATCAAGGCCGCGATGTCACCAGCGCGTACTTCCTTGATCTCTTCGCGAGCGTTTGCGTGCATTTGCACCATACGACCCACGCGCTCTTTCTTGCCTTTTACAGAGTTGATCACGCCGTCGCCGGAGTTCAACACGCCCGAGTAAACACGGACAAAGGTCAAGGTACCCACGAATGGGTCGGTAGCGATCTTGAACGCCAGAGCCGAGAACGGCTCGTTGTCGTCTGCATGACGCTCCAGCTCGACAGACTCGTCATCCGGGTCAGTACCCTTGATGGCAGGAATGTCGGTTGGCGCAGGCAGGAAGTCGATAACGGCGTCGAGAACCAGGGGAACACCCTTGTTCTTGAAGGAAGAACCACAAACAGCCAGGACGATCTCGCCAGCGATGGTACGCTGACGCAGAGCAGCCTTGATCTCCTCGTTGGTGAGCTCTTCACCTTCGAGGTACTTGTTCATCAGCTCTTCATTGGCTTCGGCCGCAGCCTCAACCATGTTGCCGCGCCACTTCTCGGCTTCTTCCAGCAACTCTGCAGGAATGTCCTTGCGAACAGGGACCATGCCTTTGTCAGCATCGTTCCAGTAGACAGCTTGCATGTTGATCAGATCGATCTGACCCTGGAAGTTGTCTTCGGAACCGATAGCCAACTGGATCGGCACCGGAGTGTGACCCAGACGCTGCTTGATCTGACCGATCACGCGCAGGAAGTTGGCACCAGCACGGTCCATCTTGTTCACATAAACAAGACGTGGAACGCCGTATTTGTTGGCCTGACGCCATACGGTTTCCGACTGAGGCTCAACACCCGAGGTACCGCAGAATACAACCACGGCACCGTCGAGTACGCGCAGGGAACGTTCTACTTCAATGGTGAAGTCAACGTGGCCCGGGGTATCGATGACGTTGAAGCGGTGCTCGTCCTTGTACTGCTTCTCGGAACCCTTCCAGAAAGCGGTAATGGCAGCAGAAGTAATGGTAATACCACGCTCCTGCTCCTGCACCATCCAGTCGGTGGTCGCGGCGCCATCATGCACCTCGCCCATCTTGTGACTTTTGCCAGTGTAAAAAAGGACGCGCTCGGTGGTGGTGGTTTTACCAGCATCCACGTGAGCAACGATACCGATGTTACGGTAGCGGTTAATCGGTGTAGTACGAGCCATAAAGCCCTCGCAAATTGAGTGACGCTAAAATTAGAAGCGGTAGTGCGAGAAAGCCTTGTTGGCTTCAGCCATACGGTGCACGTCTTCACGCTTCTTAACTGCAGCACCTTTACCTTCAGCAGCGTCCAACAGTTCACCAGCCAAACGCAGAGCCATGGACTTCTCGCCGCGCTTGCGGGCGAAGTCTACCAGCCAGCGCATTGCCAGGGCGTTACGACGGGACGGACGAACTTCGACCGGAACCTGGTAAGTAGCACCGCCTACACGGCGCGACTTTACTTCGACCAGCGGAGCGATGGCGTCGAGAGCTTTCTCGAAGATTTCCAGGGGATCGCTGTTCTTGCGTTCCTTAACTTTGTCCAGTGCGCCATAAACGATACGCTCGGCAACGGCTTTCTTGCCGCTTTCCATTACGTGGTTCATGAACTTGGCGAGAATCTGGCTTCCGTATTTCGGATCGTCCAGAATCTCACGTTTGGCTGCTACGCGACGTCTTGGCATTGATAAGCCCTCAAACGGTCTTCAGGTTAGCCCGGGACAGCAGATGCGTGCCCGACCTTACTCTTATCGACTCAATAAAATTAAAAACTGCTAAACGGCCGATTATTTCGGACGCTTGGTACCGTACTTCGAACGACCTTGGTTACGACCTTTAACGCCGGAAGTATCCAAAGAGCCGCGAACGGTGTGGTAACGAACACCTGGCAAGTCTTTTACACGACCGCCGCGGATCAGTACCACGCTGTGTTCTTGCAGGTTGTGGCCTTCACCGCCGATGTACGAGGAAACCTCGAAACCGTTGGTCAGACGCACACGGCATACTTTACGCAGTGCCGAGTTAGGTTTTTTCGGCGTGGTGGTATACACACGGGTGCATACGCCACGACGTTGCGGGCAGTTCTGCAGCGCAGGCACGTCGGATTTCTCGACGATACGCTTACGCGGCTGACGTACCAGCTGGTTGATAGTTGCCATCTACTAGCTCCACTGTTGTCTTGCGACGCTATTGTCTTACAAGAAAAGCAAAATGGCAGGAACGAATTCCCGCCAAATTTAGGGGATCAAGAGTCTAAAGAGGATCTTGTCCCCAGTCAAGGCAAGGCCCCGACCTCCCCGCTCGCCGGATCTCGACAATTTGTCTCGATCCGCAGAACGGGGCGACCAGGGCCAGGCACTCAATTACCGCAGAACTCAGTTACCACTCGAGTTCAGTGCTTCGGTCAGTGCAGCTTCCACTTCACTGGCGCTTACGCGCAACGGCTTGTCGGCATCACGGCGACGCTTGCGTTCGCTGTGATAGGCCAAACCGGTACCGGCCGGGATCAGACGACCCACGACCACGTTTTCTTTCAGGCCACGCAGGTAATCGCGCTTGCCGGTTACCGCCGCTTCGGTCAGTACGCGAGTGGTTTCCTGGAAGGAAGCCGCCGAGATGAACGATTCGGTGGACAACGACGCCTTGGTGATACCCAGCAGCACGCGAGTGAACTTGGAGACAAACTTGTCTTCGGTCGCCAGGCGCTCGTTTTCCACCAGTACGTGAGTCAGTTCCATCTGGTCGCCCTTGATGAAACTCGAGTCGCCGGATTCAGCGATCTCGACCTTACGCAGCATCTGACGCAGGATGGTCTCGATGTGCTTGTCGTTGATCTTCACGCCTTGCAGACGGTAAACGTCCTGGATCTCGTTCACGATGTACTTGGCCAGCGCACTCACACCCAGCAGACGCAGGATGTCGTGTGGATCGCTCGGGCCGTCCGAGATCACTTCGCCGCGGTTTACCTGTTCGCCTTCGAAGACGTTCAGGTGACGCCACTTTGGAATCAGCTCTTCGTACGGATCGCTACCGTCGTTCGGTGTAATGACCAGGCGGCGCTTGCCCTTGGTCTCTTTACCGAACGCGATGGTGCCGCTGACTTCAGCCAGAATCGAGGCTTCTTTCGGACGACGGGCTTCGAACAAGTCGGCAACACGCGGCAGACCACCGGTGATGTCGCGAGTTTTCGAAGTTTCCTGCGGGATACGGGCGATAACATCACCGATCGCGATCCGCGCACCGTCCGCAACACCGACCAGGGCGTTGGCTGGCAGGAAGTACTGAGCGATTACGTCAGTGCCTGGCAGCAACAGATCCTTGCCGTTGTCGTCGACCATCTTCACGGCCGGACGGATGTCCTTGCCGGCAGCTGGACGATCTTTTGCGTCGAGTACTTCAATGTTGGTCATACCGGTCAATTCGTCAGTCTGACGCTTGATCGTGATGCCTTCTTCCATGCCCACGTAGGTCACGGTACCTTTCATTTCGGTAACGATTGGGTGAGTGTGCGGGTCCCACTTGGCCACGATGGCACCAGCGTCGACCTTGTCACCTTCCTTGACCGAAATCACAGCACCGTAAGGCAGCTTATAGCGCTCGCGCTCGCGACCGAAGTCGTCAGCGATGGCCAGCTCACCGGAACGCGACACTGCCACCAGGTGGCCGTCCACGCGCTCTACGTGCTTGAGGTTGTGCAGACGGACAGTACCGCCATTTTTCACCTGAACGCTGTCAGCTGCAGAGGTCCGGCTTGCCGCACCACCGATGTGGAACGTACGCATCGTCAGCTGGGTACCCGGTTCACCGATGGACTGGGCAGCGATAACGCCGACCGCTTCACCGATGTTCACCTGGTGACCACGAGCCAGGTCGCGACCGTAGCACTTGGCGCAGATGCCATAGCGGGTTTCGCAACTGATCGGCGAACGTACGATCACTTCGTCGATGCTGTTGAGTTCGATGAACTCGACCCACTTCTCGTCAACCAGGGTGCCAGCAGGAACGATCACGTCCTCGGTACCCGGCTTGAATACGTCACGGGCGATGACACGACCCAATACGCGCTCACCCAGCGGCTCTACAACGTCACCGCCTTCAATGTGCGGAGTCATTACCAGGCCGTGTTCGGTGCCGCAATCGATCTCGGTCACGACCAGATCCTGGGCAACGTCTACCAGACGACGAGTCAGGTAACCGGAGTTCGCCGTTTTCAACGCGGTATCCGCAAGACCCTTACGAGCACCGTGAGTGGAGATGAAGTACTGAAGTACGCTCAAACCTTCACGGAAGTTCGCGGTGATCGGGGTCTCGATGATGGAGCCGTCCGGCTTGGCCATCAGGCCACGCATACCGGCGAGCTGACGGATCTGCGCAGCAGAACCCCGTGCGCCCGAGTCGGCCATCATGTACATCGAGTTGAAGGACTCTTGGTCGACTTCGTTGCCATGACGATCGATGACTTTCTCTTTCGAGAGGTTGGCCATCATCGCCTTGGATACTTCGTCGTTCGCCTTGGACCAGAGGTCGATTACCTTGTTGTACTTCTCGCCCTGGGTTACCAGGCCGGAGGCGTACTGGCTTTCGATCTCTTTCACTTCTTCGGTAGCAGCACCGATGATGCGAGCTTTTTCGTCCGGGATAACGAAGTCGTTAACACCGATGGAAACGCCGGAAATGGTCGAATAGGCAAAACCGGTGTACATCAACTGGTCAGCGAAGATCACGGTCTCTTTCAGACCAACCACGCGGTAGCACTGGTTGATCAGCTTGGAGATCGCCTTTTTCTTCATCGGCAGGTTGACGACGTCGAAGGACAGACCTTTTGGCACAACCTGGAACAACAACGCACGGCCGACGGTGGTGTCGACGATACGAGTGTTGGTCACGCTGCCGCCATCACGATCGTTCACGGTTTCGTTGATCCGCACCTTGACCTTGGCGTGCAGTGCGGCTTCACCGGCACGGAACACACGGTCAACTTCCTGCAGATCCGCGAACACACGACCTTCGCCCTTGGCGTTGATCGCTTCACGCGTCATGTAGTACAGACCCAATACAACGTCCTGCGACGGAACGATGATTGGCTCACCGTTGGCTGGCGACAGGATGTTGTTGGTCGACATCATCAACGCACGCGCTTCGAGCTGGGCTTCCAGCGTCAGCGGTACGTGCACGGCCATTTGGTCGCCGTCGAAGTCGGCGTTGTACGCAGCACAGACCAGCGGGTGCAGCTGGATAGCCTTACCTTCGATCAATACCGGTTCAAACGCCTGGATACCCAGACGGTGAAGGGTCGGTGCACGGTTGAGCAGAACCGGGTGTTCGCGAATCACTTCAGCGAGAACGTCCCAGACCTCTGGCAGCTCGCGCTCG
The DNA here is from genome assembly GCF_057655955.1 of Pseudomonas sp. Soil_N_39. Lineage (NCBI taxonomy): Bacteria > Pseudomonadati > Pseudomonadota > Gammaproteobacteria > Pseudomonadales > Pseudomonadaceae > Pseudomonas > Pseudomonas sp. Soil_N_39. Next base: position 13,365 of record NZ_JBDGLI010000011.1, on the reverse strand, counting down.
ACCATCTTCTTGGCGGCTTTGATGGTGGTCGCCAGACCACGCATTTCCAGCTTGCCGAAAATGAACGGCTTGAACAGCTCCAGAGCCATTTTCTTAGGCAGACCGCACTGGTGCAGACGCAGGGTCGGGCCTACGGTAATTACCGAACGACCGGAGTAGTCAACACGCTTACCGAGCAAGTTCTGACGGAAACGACCCTGCTTACCCTTGATCATGTCAGCCAGGGATTTCAGAGGACGCTTGTTGGAACCTGTGATAGCGCGGCCACGACGACCGTTGTCGAGCAGCGCATCGACGGCTTCCTGCAACATACGCTTTTCGTTGCGCACGATGATGTCCGGAGCGGACAGATCGAGCAGGCGCTTCAAGCGGTTGTTACGGTTGATCACTCGACGATACAGATCGTTGAGGTCGGAAGTCGCGAAGCGACCGCCATCGAGCGGAACCAGTGGACGCAGGTCTGGCGGCAGTACCGGCAGAACGGTCAGCACCATCCACTCTGGCAGGTTGCCGGAACCCTGGAAGGCTTCCATCAACTTCAGACGCTTGGACAGCTTCTTGATCTTGGTTTCGGAGTTGGTTTGCGGAATTTCTTCGCGCAGGCGGCCAATCTCGTGCTCCAGGTCGATAGCGTGCAGCAGTTCGCGGACAGCTTCGGCACCCATGCGGGCATCGAAATCGTCGCCGAACTCTTCCAGCGCTTCGAAGTACTGCTCGTCGTTGAGCAACTGACCTTTTTCAAGGGTGGTCATGCCTGGGTCGATAACGACGTAGCTCTCAAAGTAGAGAACACGCTCGATATCACGCAGGGTCATGTCCATCAGCAGGCCGATACGGGACGGCAGCGATTTCAGGAACCAGATGTGGGCAACTGGCGAGGCCAGTTCGATGTGCGCCATGCGCTCACGACGAACTTTTGCCAGCGCGACTTCAACGCCGCACTTCTCGCAGATCACACCACGGTGCTTCAAGCGCTTGTACTTACCGCACAGGCACTCGTAGTCCTTCACCGGGCCAAAGATCTTGGCGCAGAACAGGCCGTCACGCTCAGGTTTGAACGTACGGTAGTTAATGGTTTCCGGCTTTTTAACTTCACCGAACGACCACGAACGGATCATCTCAGGCGAGGCCAATCCAATACGGATGGCGTCGAACTCTTCGACTTGACCCTGGTTTTTCAGCAAATTCAGTAGGTCTTTCAAGGCCTTTCCTCCTGGCGGAGCAGAGAGCGGGCAAAACAGCCCCGCTCTCGATTCGCGTCACGTGTTATTCGGTTTCCAGATCGATATCGATGCCGAGGGAACGAATTTCCTTGATCAACACGTTGAAAGACTCGGGCATGCCCGGCTCCATACGGTGATCGCCGTCCACGATGTTTTTGTACATCTTGGTCCGGCCGTTCACATCGTCCGACTTCACTGTGAGCATTTCTTGCAGAGTGTATGCAGCACCGTACGCTTCCAGTGCCCAGACCTCCATCTCCCCGAAACGCTGACCACCGAACTGCGCCTTACCACCCAGCGGCTGCTGGGTAACCAGGCTGTAAGAACCGGTAGAACGAGCGTGCATCTTGTCGTCTACCAAGTGGTTCAGCTTCAGCATGTACATGTAGCCAACGGTAACCGGGCGCTCGAACTTGTTGCCGGTACGGCCGTCGAACAGCTGCATCTGGCCGCTCTCCGGCAGGTCTGCCAGTTTCAGCATGGCCTTGATTTCGCTTTCCTTGGCACCGTCGAACACCGGAGTAGCCATTGGAACGCCGCCGCGCAGGTTCTTCGCCAGATCCAGGATTTCCTGGTCGGAGAAGGTGTCCAGCTCTTCGTTGCGGCCGCCGATCTCGTTGTAGATCTCGTGCAGGAACTTACGCAGGTCAGCGACCTTGCGCTGCTCTTCGATCATACGGTTGATCTTCTCGCCCAAGCCCTTGGCCGCGAGGCCCAGGTGGGTTTCAAGGATCTGACCAACGTTCATACGCGAAGGTACGCCCAACGGGTTGAGGACCACATCGACCGGGGTGCCGTTGGCATCGTGCGGCATGTCTTCAACCGGCATGATCACGGAGACCACACCCTTGTTACCGTGACGACCGGCCATCTTGTCGCCCGGCTGGATGCGACGACGGATTGCCAGGTAAACCTTGACGATTTTCAGCACGCCCGGAGCCAGGTCATCGCCCTGCTGCAGTTTGCGCTTCTTGTCTTCGAACTTGTCGTCCAGCAGACGGCGGCGATCAACGATATAGGCCTGGGCCTTCTCGAGTTGCTCGTTCAGAGCATCTTCAGCCATGCGCAGTTTGAACCACTGGCCATGCTCAAGACCGTCGAGAACTTCGTCGGTGATTTCCTGACCTTTCTTCAGGCCGGCGCCGCCTTCGGCCTTGTGGCCGACCAGAGCGGAGCGCAGACGCTCGAAAGTTGCGCCTTCAACGATACGGAACTCTTCGTTCAGGTCCTTGCGGATCTCGTCGAGTTGAGTCTTCTCGATGGACAGTGCACGAGCATCACGCTCAACGCCGTCACGGGTGAAGACCTGTACGTCGATGACGGTACCCTTGGTGCCGGTAGGCACACGCAGGGAGGTGTCTTTAACGTCGCTGGCTTTTTCACCGAAGATGGCACGCAGCAGTTTTTCTTCCGGAGTCAGCTGGGTCTCGCCTTTCGGAGTGACCTTGCCGACCAGGATGTCGCCTGCGCCTACTTCAGCACCTACGTAAACGATACCGGCTTCGTCCAGCTTGTTCAGTGCGGCTTCACCCACGTTCGGGATGTCCGCAGTGATTTCCTCTGGGCCAAGCTTGGTGTCACGGGCCACACAGGTCAGTTCCTGAATGTGGATCGTGGTGAAGCGATCTTCCTGAACCACACGCTCGGACAGGCAGATGGAGTCTTCGAAGTTGAAGCCGTTCCATGCCATGAACGCGATGCGCATGTTCTGACCCAGTGCCAGCTCACCCATATCGGTGGACGGACCGTCGGCCATGATGTCGCTGCGCTGAACCCGATCACCCTTGCTCACCAGCGGACGCTGGTTGATGCAGGTGTTCTGGTTGGAGCGGGTGTATTTGGTCAGGTTGTAGATGTCGACACCGGCTTCGCCAGTTTCAACTTCGTCATCGGCAACACGAACCACGATACGGCTGGCGTCGACGGAGTCGATCACGCCGCCACGACGAGCCACGACGCAAACGCCGGAGTCACGGGCTACGTTACGCTCCATGCCGGTACCGACCAGCGGCTTGTCGGCACGCAGGGTGGGTACAGCTTGACGCTGCATGTTCGAACCCATCAACGCACGGTTGGCGTCGTCGTGCTCGAGGAACGGGATCAGCGACGCTGCAACCGAAACTACCTGCTTCGGCGATACGTCCATCAAGGTGACGTCTTCCGGCGCCTTGACGGTGAACTCGTTCAAGTGACGAACAGCTACCAGCTCGTCGATCAGGACTTTCTTGTCGTTCATCGTGGCCGAAGCCTGAGCGATCACGTGATCAGCTTCTTCGATGGCGGACAGGAACACGATCTCGTCGGTGACCAAGGCGTCTTTCACCACACGGTACGGGCTCTCGAGGAAGCCATACTGGTTGGTGCGCGCATAGGCGGCCAGGGAGTTGATCAGACCGATGTTCGGACCTTCCGGCGTTTCGATCGGGCAGACACGACCGTAGTGAGTCGGGTGTACGTCACGAACTTCGAAGCCTGCGCGCTCACGGGTCAGACCGCCCGGGCCGAGTGCGGAAACACGACGCTTGTGGGTGATCTCGGACAGCGGGTTGTTCTGGTCCATGAACTGGGACAGCTGGCTCGAACCGAAGAACTCCTTCACCGCCGCAGCCACTGGCTTGGCGTTGATCAAGTCTTGCGGCATCAGGCCTTCGCTTTCAGCCATCGACAGACGTTCCTTGACCGCACGCTCTACGCGCACCAGGCCAACACGGAACTGGTTCTCGGCCATCTCGCCTACACAGCGAACACGACGGTTACCCAGGTGGTCGATGTCATCGACGATGCCTTTGCCGTTACGGATGTCGACCAGGGTCTTGAGGACCGCAACGATGTCATCCTTGTTCAGCACGCCCGAACCTTCGATCTCGGTACGACCGATACGACGGTTGAACTTCATCCGACCGACCGCAGACAGGTCATAGCGCTCAGGGCTGAAGAACAGGTTGTTGAACAGGGTCTCGGCTGCATCCTTGGTTGGCGGCTCGCCAGGACGCATCATGCGATAGATCTCGACCAAGGCTTCCAGTTGGTTGCCGGTGGAGTCGATCTTCAGCGTGTCGGAGATGAACGGACCGCAGTCGATGTCGTTGGTGTACAGCGTCTCGATGCGAACGACCTGGGCCTTGGCGATTTTTGCCAGGATCTCGGTGTTCAGCTCGGTGTTGCACTCTGCCAGGATCTCGCCGGTGGCCGGATGCACGATGACCTTGGCCGTGGTGCGGCCCAGGACGTAGTCCAGAGGCACCTGCAGCTCTTTGATCCCGGCTTTTTCCAGCTGGTTGATGTGGCGAGCGGTGATACGACGACCTTGCTCGACAATAACCTTGCCTTTGTCATCCTGGATATCGAGGACAGCGATTTCACCACGCAGGCGCTGAGGCACCAGTTCCAGGCTGAGGTTTTCACCTTGCACGTGGAAGACGTTGGTGGTGTAGAACGCGTCCAGCACTTCTTCGGTGGTATAGCCGAGCGCGCGCAGCAGTACCGATGCAGGCAGCTTGCGACGACGGTCGATACGCACGAATACGCAGTCTTTCGGGTCGAACTCGAAGTCCAACCACGAACCGCGGTAAGGAATGATGCGCGCGGAGTAAAGCAGTTTGCCGGAGCTGTGCGTCTTGCCACGGTCGTGGTCGAAGAACACGCCCGGAGAACGGTGCAGCTGGGAAACGATTACACGCTCGGTACCGTTGATTACGAAGGTACCGTTTTCAGTCATCAGGGGGATTTCACCCATGTAGACTTCTTGCTCTTTGATGTCCTTGATCGCTTTGTTCGACGATTCTTTGTCGAAAATGATCAGGCGCACTTTTACCCGCAAAGGTACGGCGTAAGTCACACCGCGCAATACGCATTCTTTGACATCAAATGCCGGTTCGCCCAGGCGATAACCGACGTACTCCAGCGCAGCATTGCCGGAGTAGCTGATGATCGGGAAAACGGATTTGAAGGCCGCATGCAGGCCCACGTCGCGGAACTGATCTTTAGTCGCTCCCGCTTGCAAGAATTCACGATACGAATCCAGCTGGATGGCCAGGAGGTACGGCACATCCATGACGTCCGGCAACTTGCTAAAGTCCTTGCGGATACGTTTTTTCTCAGTATATGAGTAAGCCATCAGCGTTCCCCAGCTTGGTCACCTGCTTGTTTGGCCCCTCCCGACGGGAGCAGCCAGAAAATCGTGCAAACCCCATGGTTTGCGCCACCACATCGGGTGGTTACAGCTCGCGATCAGCACCGACCCAGTCGGCTGCCAATAACGGAAAAAGGCCGGTGGCAAGAGCCACCAGCCATCAGCCTGTCGCTTAACGCTCGGGCTGGAGACGCAAAGTCGATGCTTACTTCAGCTCGACTTTAGCGCCTGCTTCTTCCAGAACTGCTTTGGCTTTGTCAGCTGCGTCTTTGGCAACAGCTTCCAGAACCATGGCAGGAGCGCCGTCAACTACAGCCTTGGCTTCTTTCAGGCCCAGACCGGTCAGTTCACGTACTGCCTTGATCACGTTTACTTTCTTCTCGCCAGCTTCGGTCAGCATGACGTTGAATTCGGTTTGCTCTTCAACAACAGCGGCAGCAGCAGCTGGACCAGCGGAAGCAGCAGCAGCGGAAACGCCGAATTTTTCTTCGAAAGCTTTGATCAGCTCAACAACCTGCAGAACCGACATTTCAGCTACGGCGTTGAGGATATCGTCTTGGGAGATAGACATTACTGTATTTCCTGAATTGGGGGACGGCCTACGCGGCCATCGAAATAAACAAAAAAGCGCGAAAGAAAGTGCTCAGCCTTAGGCTGCGGCAGCTTCTTTTTGCTCGCGAACTGCAGCCAGAGTACGAGCCAGCTTGCTGGTGGCGCCTTGAATCACGCTCATCAGCTGCGAAATGGCTTCGTTGCGGGTCGGCAGTGTTGCCAGTACATCGATCTGATTAGCTGCGAGGAACTTGCCCTCGAACGCAGCTGCCTTGATCTCGAACTTGTCCTGACCCTTGGCGAACTCCTTGAACAAACGGGCAGCAGCGCCTGGATGATCTTTGGAAAACGCGATCAGGGTCGGGCCGGTGAACACGTCGTTGAGAACACTGTATTCAGTGCCAGCAACAGCGCGCTTGAGCAGGGTGTTACGTACGACACGTACGTAAACGCCAGCTTCACGGGCCTCTTTACGGAGTCCGGTCATTGCGCCTACTGTTACGCCACGGGCATCAGCCACGACAGCGGACAGAGCGACTTTGGCAGCCTCGTTGACTTCAGCGACGATGGCCTTCTTGTCTTCGAGATTAATTGCCACGGGTTTAACTCCTGCTTGTTACCGTTTCATCCGATCGAAACCGAATGTCGTTTTGGTGTCTGATTCGGTAAGGAACCGGGAGCACCATCTGCGTAGGCTTGTGGTTTAAGACTTGCGTCGCCTACGGTCTTGGACAGCCCCCGCCAGGCAGGGACCCCAATTTTTTGATTGGCGCGATTGCTCGCGCCAACCTGAGTCTTACGCGTCGAGCGAGCTCTGATCGATGACCAGACCTGGGCCCATAGTGGTGCTCAGGGTAACGCGCTTGACGTAGATACCTTTCGAAGAAGCTGGCTTGATACGCTTCAGATCAGCGATCAGGGCCTCAACGTTTTCCTTCAGCTTGACGGCGTCGAAGCCGATCTTGCCAACGGAAGTGTGGATGATGCCGTTTTTGTCGGTGCGATAACGAACCTGACCAGCCTTGGCGTTTTTGACCGCAGTGGCTACGTCTGGCGTTACGGTGCCGACTTTAGGGTTAGGCATCAGACCACGTGGACCGAGGATCTGACCCAACTGACCCACAACGCGCATGGCATCCGGGGATGCGATCACTACGTCATAGTTCAGGTCGCCGCCCTTCATTTCAGCAGCCAGATCGTCCATGCCTACGCGGTCAGCACCAGCAGCCAGAGCAGCTTCAGCTGCTGGGCCCTGGGTGAAGACAGCTACACGAACGGTCTTGCCAGTGCCGTGTGGCAGCACGGTAGCGCTACGAACGACCTGGTCGGATTTACGTGGGTCAACGCCCAGGTTTACAGCAACGTCGAACGACTCGCTGAACTTGACAGTCGACAGCTCAGCCAGCAGAGCGGCGGCGTCTACAAAGTTGTAGGCCTTGCCTGCTTCGATTTTGCCGGCGATAGCCTTTTGACGCTTGGTCAGCTTAGCCATTACACACCCTCCACGTTAAGGCCCATGCTACGAGCAGAACCGGCGATAGTACGCACGGCTGCATCCATATCAGCTGCAGTCAGATCCGCGTTTTTGGTTTTCGCGATTTCTTCCAGCTGTGCACGGGTAACGGTGCCAACCTTAACGGTGTTTGGACGAGCGGAACCGCTGGTCAAACCTGCAGCCTTCTTCAGCAGAACCGAAGCTGGGGTGCTTTTTGTTTCGAAGGTGAAGCTACGGTCGCTGTAGACAGTGATGATCACTGGAGTCGGCAGACCTGGCTCAAGACCCTGAGTACGGGCGTTGAAGGCCTTACAGAATTCCATGATGTTCACGCCGTGCTGACCCAGTGCAGGACCAACAGGTGGGCTTGGGTTAGCCTGAGCGGCCTTCACTTGCAGCTTGATGTAAGCGGTAATTTTCTTGGCCATGAGGCACTCCAATTACGGGTTCGAACGCCTCGAAAGGCTCCCCGGTTACTTGCGCGTTTATCCCAGTGACGACAAAACCCCACAGCCTTGGGCTGCGGGGTTGGGATGCCTGCTCAATCAGACCTTTTCGACCTGACTGAACTCTAGCTCTACCGGAGTAGAGCGACCGAAAATGAGCACTGCCACTTGGATCCGGCTCTTTTCGTAGTTAACTTCTTCAACCGTGCCATTGAAATCAGCGAATGGACCGTCGGTGACACGTACAACCTCACCCGGCTCAAACAAAGTCTTCGGCTTCGGCTTGTCGCTACCATCAGCGACTCGACGCAGAATCGCTTCCGCCTCTTTATCCGTGATCGGCGCAGGCTTATCGGCAGTACCGCCAATGAAACCCATCACCCGAGGGGTATCCTTGACCAAGTGCCAAGTCCCTTCGTTCATGTCCATCTGTACCAGCACGTAGCCCGGAAAGAACTTACGTTCACTTTTGCGCTTCTGGCCATTACGCATCTCAACCACTTCTTCAGTGGGGACCAGAATCTCGCCAAAGCCATCTTCCATGCCAGCCAGCTTTACGCGCTCTACCAGCGAGCGCATGACATGCTTCTCGTAACCCGAGTAAGCATGCACAACGTACCAACGCTTAGCCACGGGACACCCTTAGCCAACAATCAAGGAAACAAGCCAGCCGAGCAGGGAATCAAGCCCCCACAACAGCAACGCCATTACCAGAACAACAGCCACAACGATCAACGTGGTCTGCGTGGTTTCTTGGCGAGTCGGCCATACGACTTTACGAATCTCGGTGCGAGCTTCCTTAGCGAGTACAAAGAAAGACTTGCCCTTGGCTGTCTGCAGGCCTACAAAGGCAGCTACAGCAGCAATGGCGAGCAATGCAAGTACGCGGTACAGGATCGGCGAAGCAGAATAATACTGATTGCCAACAACGCCAATAACCACCAAAGCGACTACCACTAGCCACTTGAGCAGATCGAAGCGAGAGCCTTGAGCTTCAGCTTTAGGAGTCATCTATGAAGATCCTGTGAAAAGAAAGCCAGACACACCAAGTGAATCTGGCAGGTCAGGAGGGAATCGAACCCCCAACCTACGGTTTTGGAGACCGTCGCTCTGCCAATTGAGCTACTGACCTAAAACAAAATCAGGCCGACCATTATGCCGGCCCGAAAAAGACATTACAACTATTTACTCGATGACTTTAGCTACGACACCAGCGCCGACGGTACGACCGCCTTCACGGATAGCGAAACGCAGACCGTCTTCCATCGCAATGGTCTTGATCAGGGTAACAGTCATCTGAATGTTGTCACCAGGCATTACCATTTCAACGCCTTCTGGCAGCTCGCAGTTACCAGTCACGTCAGTTGTACGGAAGTAGAACTGTGGACGATAGCCTTTGAAGAACGGAGTATGACGACCGCCTTCTTCCTTGCTCAGAACGTAAACTTCCGCTGTGAACTTGGTGTGCGGCTTGACGGTGCCTGGCTTGACGAGAACCTGGCCACGCTCAACATCGTCACGCTTGGTACCACGCAGCAGCACCCCGCAGTTCTCGCCAGCACGACCTTCGTCGAGCAGCTTGCGGAACATCTCAACACCAGTACAGGTAGTTTTCTGAGTATCGCGCAGACCAACGATCTCAACTTCTTCCTGGATACGGACAATGCCACGCTCAACACGACCAGTCACAACAGTACCGCGACCAGAGATCGAGAACACGTCTTCGATTGGCATCAGGAACGGCTTGTCGATAGCGCGCTCTGGCTCTGGGATGTAGCTATCCAGAGTCTCCACCAGCTTCTTGACAGCAGTGGTGCCCATCTCGTTGTCATCTTGGCCGTTCAGAGCCATCAGAGCCGAACCGATGATGATTGGAGTGTCATCACCTGGGAAGTCGTAAGTGCTCAGCAGATCGCGCACTTCCATCTCAACCAGTTCCAGCAGCTCAGCATCGTCAACCATGTCAGCCTTGTTCAGGAAGACAACGATGTACGGAACGCCTACCTGACGGGACAGCAGGATGTGCTCACGGGTTTGCGGCATCGGACCATCAGCGGCCGAGCAAACCAGGATCGCGCCATCCATCTGGGCAGCACCGGTAATCATGTTTTTTACGTAGTCGGCGTGACCTGGGCAGTCAACGTGTGCGTAGTGACGCACGGCCGAATCGTATTCAACGTGAGCGGTGTTGATGGTGATACCGCGAGCTTTCTCTTCCGGGGCACTGTCGATCTTGTCGAAGTCAACCTTGGCCGAACCGAAAACTTCGGAGCAGACGCGGGTCAGAGCTGCGGTCAGCGTGGTTTTACCGTGGTCAACGTGACCAATGGTACCAACGTTGACGTGCGGCTTATTACGTTCGAACTTTTCCTTAGCCATCGAAATCACCCCTAGGAGAAGAATTTAGCGAGTCACACAAGCCATTAAAACAAAGGCAGATATTTGCATATCTGCCTTGTTATATGGAGCTCTTGAGCGGATTTGAACCGCTGACCTCACCCTTACCAAGGGTGTGCTCTACCAACTGAGCTACAAGAGCAAAACACTTTGCACAACCTGCAAACTTGGAGCGGGTAGCGGGAATCGAACCCGCATCATCAGCTTGGAAGGCTGAGGTTCTACCACTAAACTATACCCGCGGAGCTTGCAGCTCACGCTAAAAATGGTGGAGGGGGAAGGATTCGAACCTTCGAAGTCGTAGACGTCAGATTTACAGTCTGATCCCTTTGGCCGCTCGGGAACCCCTCCTAAGCGAGCCGGCATTCTATATCATGCCAGCCTTCTGTCAAGCATTTTCTCATTAAAAACCTGAGGTTAGCTGCGTTGACGTCGCTTCGTATCGCTTACCTGGAAAGGTCTTCGCTGCGAAGCGGGCGCCATTCTATGCAAACTACCCTGCGGGTGCAACCCCCTCGCATGGCATTATTTTATGTTTTAACTCATTGAATTCTTTAGAAAGGTTTTGAAGCAGCGTTTCATTCACCTTTGCCGTACTTTCTTGGGAAACCTGAATCCAGAACCCTCCCCCCTCAGGGGCATTCTGTGAACCCGACGCCACGAAACGACCAAGGACACTCGAAGCTGCCAAACGCTGCTCCAACTGCCTGGCCAGCTCCGGACGGGCAAAACCACCCAGGTAGACACAGGTTTGGGGCGTCTCACCGGGCCTGGCTGAATCACGCCTGACAAGGGCGTCAGCCGTTTCGCTCAAGAGATGAATATCCTGCTGCGAACCGCGATACAAACTCAGCGGCGTAACATCCTTGGCGCGAAGCGGAGCCTCCTGCTGATGCCAGATGTAGTAGAAGACATTCAAAACCAGCAACAACAGAAACAGCCACCGCATAGAAACCTCAAGACAAAGGACAGGCCATCGCCAAGCCAACAAAAACCAGGTCAGGCACCACCCTGGCGTCTGGAACAACCCCAGAAACCAGATTGGCATCCCCCCCTGTAAGAAACACCACGAAATCCTTTCCCCAATATTGCTGCGCCAATTCAAGCTGAGTCAGGACAAATCCCCTGAGCATCAGCATGCAACCGCGCTCGACCGCCTCGACAGTCGCACGACCTGGAGCGAGGCTCTCGTGGGCTCGCTCGGCCGCTATATCGTCATAGCGAATTTTTCGCGTGTGGGTACGCAATTGATTGCGCATCAGCGGCATACCAGGACAAATGAATCCTCCGAGATGCTCCCCATTCGCCGCCACGAAATCAGCCGTAACAGCAGTACCAAAATCAAGGACCAGGCACGCCCCTGAAGCGAGATGAAAACCGCCAAGCAGGGCCAGCCATCGATCGAGACCTAACCGCTCGTAATCCTCGTAGCCGTTCCTCACACCCGCCATTTCCCGGGCAGGCACAGCACGAACCACCGACACCCCGAACACATCAACCAGCGAAGCAACCAATGAGTCCGTCTCCGCCAAGGTCCTCACGCTAACAAGACGACACTTCTTGAGCTGGAATTTCCCTGCATCAGTCAGACTCGCCAGCAGATCGTCGTCAGAGCTGACTACGCCACCCTCGACCGGTGTTATTCCGTCAGGGCGAAGCACGCGCCATTTGATGAAGCTGTTGCCGCAGTCGAGCTCAAGAATCATCACGCAACCTCAAACTGAGCTCACCACCGCTAAAGTTTTTTTCCACACCATCTACCTTCAAACGCAGCGCACCCTGGTGATCAATGCCCAGCACGATGCCGTCAATTTTATTAACACCGGCAATTAGAGACACAGCTCGGCCCTGCCAAAGATGGTATTGCTCCCATTCCGACTGGATCGCAGCAAACCCCGATGCATGATGAAGCTCCAGATATTGTTGTAGCTTCACACTCAATAGCGCCACCAGCTCATTTCGATCGAAATCCCTGCCCGCCTCAAGACACATGGACGTCCATTGCTGATCAACCTCATCAGTCGCTTGCATGTTTACATTAATCCCTACACCCAGGACGACATGGCAAACGTCTGCAGGATCTCCCACCAATTCGAGCAGAATGCCGGCAATCTTCTTCTCACCCACCAGGACATCATTGGGCCATTTCAACCCTGCCCCTGCGATGCCCATGTCGCGCAAGACATGCATGACAGCAAGCCCGACAACCAGGCTAAGGCCTTCGATCTGCCGCATGCCGCCATCAATGCGTAACACCAGGCTGTGATAGAGGTTTTCAGCAAACGGACTGACCCACTTACGACCGCGGCGACCGCGACCCGCTATCTGTCGCTCAGCCAAGACCAGGAACGGCGCAGCCCCCCCACGCTCGATGAAACGCAGCGCCTCGGCGTTAGTGGAATCGATGGAGTCAAATATATGGATAGGCCATTCATGAAGGCCTTTTGCGCAGATTTCTGCCGCATCCAAAAGCAACAGGGGCTTAGCCAACTGATACCCCCTGCCTCGAACTTTATGTACAGACAATCCTAAATCCGCCTCCAAATGCTGCAACTGCTTCCACACAGCACTACGACTGATGCCCAATGCGACACCCAGCGCCTGCCCCGAATGAAAGCGGCCATCCTTCAGAAGTTTTAGCAACGTGAGCATGCGGACTGCGCCCTGATAATGAGGCCCGCATGATAGCCATGCACAAGACAGTTGCATAGAAACACAAAATGACTTTCCTGCGGGCAAAACAAAACCCCTACCTGCATCAGCAGATAGGGGTTTCGGAATTTAATCTTGACGATGACCTACTCTCACATGGGGAAACCCCACACTACCATCGGCGATGCATCGTTTCACTACTGAGTTCGGGATGGGATCAGGTGGTTCCAATGCTCTATGGTCGTCAAGAAATTCGGTAGCCGGTGCGTGCCTTGCGGTCACGTGCCAGCGAATGGGTATGCGATAGTTTGTGTGCTGCTTGTGAGTATCTCGAACTTTCGGTTCGTTTCGTCTTCACACACCGCAATCTGGTCTCTTTGCCTTTGGGCTTGGAGTTACAAATTGCTTGGGTGTTATATGGTCAAGCCTCACGGGCAATTAGTACAGGTTAGCTCAACGCCTCACAGC